>NZ_LDUK01000035.1:0-12552 GCF_001043575.1 Bacillus sp. LK2 | reverse complement strand
AGACAAATTACCTACTCGCATTGTGGTTTATAAATGTACGGAGGAGCAAAAACAAAAACGCCTACGTGATCGAGCTATTCGTGAAAAGAAAAAAGGAATTACATATACAGAGCGTACGAAACTTTTACAAGGAATTACGGTATATATGACAAACATTCCTACGGAATGGGTACCAAAAGAGAAAATCTATGATTTATATTCACTACGTTGGCAAATTGAGCTGTTATTTAAAATATGGAAATCTTGGTTTCAAATTCATCGTTGTAAATCTATTAAACAAGAACGATTAGAATGTCACCTTTATGGGCAACTCATTAGTATTCTATTATGTTCTTCTACTATGTTTAAAATGCGAGAACTCCTGTTACGTAAGAAACAGAAAGAGCTAAGTGAATATAAAGCGATGTACATAATTAAGGATTATTTTTTACTTTTTTACCAAGCATTACACAAAAACACCCAAGAATTATCAAAGGCTCTCCTTCGTCTGTTTAACCTCCTACAGCACAACGGACGAAAATCTCATCGATATGAGAAAAAGACAGTCTTTGATATTTCTTACGATTAGTCAATCCTTATTTTTAGATTTTTAATCAATTAAATATCGAAAAGCCTATATCATATATGTTAAATTCAACGCAAACTAAATACCCCTAATATGTATTCGTTTTTTTACTAGGGGGAATACATATTGTATGATGAATGAGACTATGATTTCAGGCGGTTAACCGATAATCATAGTGTATATTATGTGTAATAAGGTAGAAGAGGAGCTTCAATAACTTATTTACACATGCGATTGACGCAACTTTATGACATTTGTTATAAGGTTGCGTTTTTAATTTATCATAATACTCAACAATGTGGTTCTGTCCGTAACGACGTAGCTTTATCATGTTCTGGATAATGAGAAAAAGAAGCTTACGCAGATGCTTATTTCCACGTTTATTGATCTTATCTTTGAAAAAAGTTTTTCCTGATTGAAAACGGCGTATATCAATACCTGCAAATGCATTAAGTTGTTTGTTATTTTCGAAGCGAGTAATATCCCCGATTTCAGCTAACAAACGTATAGCAGTATTGGGACCTATTCCCGGAAAACTAAGAATAATTGGATATTCTGTGCGACTTTCAGCTAATCGTACCATCTTCGTGATACACTGTTCTTTTTGATGAAGGAGCTCCTGATAGCGTTTCGCGTACGATTTGAGTTGTTCACATAAAACGTCATCCTGACGTACGGCTGGATAAGAATACCTGGCAGCCTCAAGTACTTCCATAGCTTTTTTTTCTGCTATGCTGATTGAGATGCTTTTATTGGTATTCTTACGAATCTGATTCTTCATGACCGTTTTAGAAAGATTTTGAACAAAATCTGGGTGAGGGAATAATTGAACAAAGTTTAAAAATAAATCTGACTTAGTTGTGAAAATCTGTTCCAATTCCGGAAATGTCAACTGAATGACTTTATGCATCCGGCTACGAATCAAAGATAATTCGTCATCCAGTTCACTATAAAACCTTGAGAGTGATTTTAATTGATAAAATAAGTTATCTGTGCCTGTCTTTTCCCTCCGGGAAGCCGTGAAATGTGTGAGGGCTAATTGATGCGCGTCGCTTCTATCGGTTTTATGAATCCGTAAGGAATCGCATTGTAATTTCGCTTCTAAAGGGTTCAACAGAAAGTATTCAAACTTGTTATCTTGCATAAAACGCTCTAGTTGTCTCGAATAGACACCAGTTGCTTCGAACACAATATGAGGTGATTTTTTATTTTCATTCATAAGTTGATCTATTCGTTTTCGTAGTTCTTCAAAATCGGGCTTAGAATGATTGATTTCACTTTCAAAAATACATTGTTTTTGAGCATTATAAATAACCATATAACTCTTTCCCATACTAACATCAAACGCAATTACATGTTGCATATTTTGCCTCCTTATGTAGAATTGAAGTCCTCATCTTACTCTTATCGATTCCCATTTCTTATACACGATCTCAAGGATCCACATACTAAACTGATTCAAATAAGGTAAGTGAAGAAGATCTGTTTTGGGTACGGGTTTAAAATCCCAATATCAAAGCGACCTATTCTTCACTTCTACTATAAAAAAATAGTAGTGTAAACCAATGCCTTGGTTTACACTACTAATCTTAGTATGTTTTGGGTGTTGTCTATGAGTATACCACTTCTACTCATCAGGTAGCATAGTAAAAAAATTCAAACCCGTCAGGGTTTATTTGATATGCCTACTTTTATAACATCTATAAACGATAATAAAATACTACGTGAAAAGACCGCATTTTGTATAAATATATCCCTTAAGTTGATGGGTGTGGGGTAGCACCACATTAAGGAAAAGGTTTACCCAAAAGACGATTCTCATATATTTAAAGAATCGTCTTCTTATTTTACACACTGATCTTTAGCTTGCAGAAAGCACCTTTATAGCAGGGAGCGTGGTCTAAAACCGCTTGTTTTTAGTAGTTTCACCTTCATCCACCTACAAAGAATTTACATACTTCAACGTGTAATTGTTCAGTAAAGGATAGACATCTACTTAGCACTTTTCTATTCCAATTCCTATATTATAGGCTATATTTGTTTAATGCGTTAAAAACCATTTGGAAAGTAGGAGGAGAACATGTACGAACAATATCTAAGGCACTATTGGCATTATGGGTACCCAGTTAGTTTTTTAGACCCAAATGCACCATCCACAACATTTCCAGCGCATATACCCCCAGTAAATAATCCGATGTATGCACCACCCTCAATATTTCCAGGGTATACCGCCCCAGTAAATAATCCAATGTATGCACCGTCCTCAATATCTCCAGCGTATACAACATCTGTGAAAGAGGAATTTAATACACAACTTCCCCATTCAATGACAAACAAGAAGGAGGCTTATCCCACGGATTTTTTTTTCAAAGATAAATCCTTTAATTTCGAAACATTACGTGCAGCTGGGTTTGTAGTTGACAATGGTGCTGATCTCAATGAAGTGTTCTTGACCGTTGCTGCAATCCAGGAGGGAGATGAAGAAGCATGGATGCGGGAGTGGAAATCTACCGCAGACCGTATTTATGAACGTGGGAAATATTCCTTTGAGTATGGAGACAAAGTCAGCGCACGGGAGGCGTTCTTGCGCGCTTCGGCCTACTATCGCAACGCTGAATTTTACCGACGCAATGATCCTCTAAACGATCCACACGTTCTCAATCTATTCAACCTTTCTCGCGAGGCGTTTGTGAAGGCAGGCAAACTGCTGGATGGCCCCTTCGAGGAGATCGCTATCCCTTACGGTAAAGATAAGCTCCCTGGATACTTACTATTCGTGGACGACAGTGGGAAACCTCGACCGACTATCATTTATACTAATGGATTTGACTCGACGACAGAAGAAGGCTACTACGTTATTGGCGCAGCCGCGTTGCGACGCGGTTATAACGTAATTCTGTATGACGGCCCCGGTACGGGTCGCATGATCCGCGAGAAAAAAGTATCCTACCGTCCGGATTGGGAAGTAGTGCTCGGTCCTGTTATGGATTATGCTGAGACACGTCCTGAGATTGACACGTCCAAAATTGTGCTGTTTGGATATAGCCTGGGCGGATATCTGTGCGCTCGGACAGCCGCTTTTGATCATCGTCCGGCAGCAATCGTGCTCGACGACGGTATAACGAGCTTTAGCGCGACGTATCCTCCCCTTCCGGAATTTCTTGTTGAGTGGATTAGAGCCGGACGCGATGAGCAGGCTATACCCGTACTCGAATGGATTAAGAAACACGACACCTATGCTCGCTGGGCTTTGCAAAATGGTGTGTGGGTGTTTGGTACTTCGAATGAACCCGAATACATCCGTAAGAGCGAGCAGTTTTCTCTCACCACTGAAGATATGCACAAAATCAAGTCCCCGGCTCTAATTCTTGAGGGAGAGAACGATATTGTGTTCAAAGGCCAGGCAAGCAAACTAGCGTCCGAGCTAAAAGCGCCACACAAACATGTCGTAATGCGAAACGCTGATGGTGCAGGTGAGCACTGCCATATGGGTGCAATGCGTCTGCTTCATCAGACCATCTTCGACTGGCTCCATACGACCCTGGGAGATCGTTAGTTGAGCAATATGAAATTATAGATATTCAAAATCTATTTTATATAGTCAAAAGACGATGGCTTTATTCCAGTATCACAGCATACTTCGTAAGTTAGCAAGAAATTCATGAGCTATGTTTTTTTTGAAATCATCTTTGCACCAGAACCTTTCAGAGTAACGGTGTTTCTTTAGTACCAAACTGAAACGGACATTAAGTTCTTTGACTTAATGCCCGTTTTTGATCCTATTCCAATTACTATTTGGGTCCATCCTCGGCCCCAAACCCTTATTAGAAAGCAAAGCAAGTACAACCAATACCCCATTTAGTTCCATCTTTTCCCATTACGGTATGAGTGTGCTGATGGAGGAGGGCACTGAAAAACTTGCGTTTTTTATAAATAAATTCGTTTTAGAGAAAGATAGGGCGTTTCTTGTTCAATTTTGAGCAGGAAACGCCCTGATTTTTTGCCTATTTATTACCCTTTTTCATTTAGAAGCTTCAAGATTCTTTTTAGATTGACAGCGAATATCGTCGTTGCTCCTTGAATTTGCATGCCAAATGAACCCGCAGCCGATGCTTGATCGTACCCGTGTTTATTTTTTAACTCACTATTTTTCGCTTCGATTTTATAGCGTTCTCGAGCTAAGCGTTTAAATTTTTCTGTTTCTTGAAAAGCCTGTTGGTCTAAATGTTCCTCTGATTTAATGGCAACAGAATAGGTTTTAGTTTTTGCGCCTTCTTTAAAACATCCTTCTCGGAGTGGACAGACCATACATTTTTCAACGTCAAAAAAAATAAACCATTCTTGCACTTGCTCCTGGATGTGAATCTGGTTTTTTACTTTTTCTTTTTGCTAAATGTCCTGCTGGGCATACAAATAAACCTGCATCTTTATTAAAGTCAAATCCTTTTCCGTTTGCTCGCCCATTTTGAGTAATCATTGGATTTAACTTAGAAATTAGTTGAATGCTTTGTTCTTTTGTATAAAGTAAATTGTTTTTCCCTGAATAAGCCGTGTCAGCGATGACTGTTTCAACTTCCATTCCTGTTACTTTACTTTTTTCAATCAGTTCTTGTAGATAATGTCCATCTGATTTTTCACCTGTTATAACGACTGCTGCTGTAATAATACGTTCATCACTAATTGCTAAATGTGTTTTATAACCAAAGAAAGAACTGTCTGCTGTTTTATGTCCTACTCTTGCATCGGTGTCTGTTGAATAATTTAGATGTTCTTGCGTATCTTCTACAGCTTCTTTTAACACGTTCAATTTTTCCTTTACAGCTGGTAGATGAGCGATTTGTGGTTTGTTTTCAATAATGGCAATCAATTTTTCACAGTAAGCTAATTCATCTTTTACTTCGTTAGAAGTATTCTTCTTTGGAAATTTTTCTTTCATGGATTTATCAACTTGATACACTGCTTTGCGGGTATGTTTTGATTTCTCTTGTAAAAATTCTTTCGGTGATTTTTGGTTATAACGTGCTTTGATATGTGTTGCGTCCACAATGATTGTTTTACTTTTGATAATGTTCTTTTCGAGTGCGCTTTCAACTGTTTTTCCAATGAGCATATCTAATAAACTTACGTCTTGAAGACGAAGTCTGCGGAATTTTGTGAGTGAGCTTGAATCAATCACGTCATCTTCTGGCGCCATACCTAAAAAATACTTGAAAGACATGTCATATTTTGAACGTTCGACAAGGTCTACATCCGATACATCAAAAATGGCTTTTAACAATAAGTACTTAAACATTCGAATCGGAGGAATCGCATTTCTTCCATTGTCTAAACAATATTTTGTTTTCAATTCCTCTAAAATGAATGAGAAATCCACTAGTTCGTTAATTTGACGAAGCATATTATCTTTTGGCACGACAATATCGTAAATGGCCATATATGGACTTAAGTTGAAAGTCTCTTGGTTTGAAATCATTGGGAACACCACCTGCATCTAGTCACTCTATTATAAATTAAAAAGGCGAGGGATTCGACGGTTGAATCGTCGAATACCTCGCTAAGTGGAACCAGATGGAGTTTTTCAGTGCCCTCGTATTCCAATGGGCTCAAGCCGTTTAACCTTTCTTGGTAACGCTCGTTATTATAAAATTGGATATACTCATCTATTGCCTGTTGTAAGGCTTCAAATGTTTCATATTTATGTAAGTAATACTTTTCACATTTCAACGTTCCCCAAAATGATTCCATCGGTCCATTATCTATACATTTTCCTACACGGGACATACTATGAGTCATGTTTGCTTTTTCTATTTTTCTCTTAAATCCATGTGATGTATATTGGTACCCCCGATCACTATGAATCAATGGTTGTTCATTCGCTTTTAATATATTGATAGCTTGGTCTAATGTCTGAAATACCAATTTATTATTGTTTGAATGTCCCAATACATAACTAATAATAGAGCCATCATAAAGATCTAAAATAGCGCTTAAATATGTTTTTCTTCCGCTTTTTAATTTGAACTCTGTGACATCTGTTACCCATTTTTCATTAGGTCTGCTTGCCGTAAATTCACGATTAAGTCGATTTTCAGCGACATATTGCGCAGTTGAGGGAACATAGCGTTTTCTTTTCCGACGAATCACAGACTGTAATCCAGCGATGTGCATTAAACGATAAATACGTTTATGGTTAAATTTTGTATGGTATCTCCTATTAATATTTAATTTCATTCTTCGATACCCATAAATGCCTCCTACTTGTTCATAAATCGCTTGAATATCTTGAAGAATCGCTTCATTTTCTAACTCTCTAGCTGTTGGCGTACGCTGTAGCCATTTGTAATAGGCAGCACGAGATACACCGGCAATTTCACATAAAAGGATGACTGGCAGATTTTCGTTCACATGTAAATCTTGAATCGCTCTATATTTATTTTGTAGACGAATACTTGTTAATGACGCCTCCTTTCGAGTTCCTCTAACTTTTTTAAAAAAGCATTTTCAGCACGTAATCGTTCATTTTCTCGTTTTAAACGTTTCATTTCTAGTTTAAATTTTTCTTCCTCTGTTAATTCATATTCTTCTTTCTTTCGACCTCGTTTATCTTGTAACGCCTCTTCACCATTTGCCTCAAACTTCTTGACCCATTGGTATACTTGTTGATAAGAAACACCATAGCCTTCGGCTGTAAGTTGATAGTTTTTCTGATGCTGTAAACAGTAGTTTACAATTTGAATTCGTTCTTCTAATGTTGTTTTTCTTGTATTTGTCATAGATTTTGTCATTCCTTTACCCGTGTCATGTAATTCTCTATGACTATTATACTTTTTAATCCATTTTCCCAAAACGGCAGTACTAGATATATCGTATTTTTGAATGACCTTATGTAATGAATAACGTCCTGATAGATACTCATTAACGGCCGCCAATTTTAGTTCTTTTGAATACGACTTCCAAGAGATTGCGTCTGTTAAACCATCTTCACCATTCAATTCATACCTTCTTTTCCAGTCTCTAATCGTTCCAGGATCAATTGAAAATTTAGCAGTAATATCAGCTATTGAATGCTGACCATCTTTATAAAGAGCTAAAATAGCCAACTTTTCAGCTTTAGAATATTTTATTCGTGACATAAAAACGCCCCCTTAGATAAACAGATTTTTATTTTTTATCTGTCTACCTAAGGGGGAGCATATCAAGATTGATCAAAATGGATTCTTATCTAGTAGATTTAAATCTTGTTTTTATAAAAAAGTTTGATCATTTCTATTTTCGTTATTCCATTAAAGCGCCCTTTAATGGAATAACGAAAATAGAAACACTGATGCAAATTATCTTATTTTTCTTCAACTAACGCACTCTTTTGTTTAAGAACATTTATTCACAAACTTATACTTTTTAATTCATTACAGGAATGCTGCCCCGTTAGTCCACTAAAAATAGAACTGACAAACATCAGTCCTATACACTTATATTCCTTTATTATCTCGTTAGGCATACACTCTGCCTTGGGTGAATATCTTAATGGAAAATTACTTTTTAATAATTGGGGTGATACACTTGGGATACTTTGTAACTGTCGAACCAGGCGTCAACGTATTTATAGAGGACATCAATCCGAAGGGAAATAAAACGATACTTTTTATTCATGGATGGCCGCTAAATCATAACCAGTTCGAATATCAGTTCAACTTCCTTCCAACGCTTGGATATCGTTGTATCGGAATGGACTGGAGGGGATATGGCAATTCGGATAAACCTTTTAGCGGGTACAGTTTCGATAGATTAGCAGATGATGTCCGCATGGTCATCGAGGCATTACAGTTAAGAAATATAACACTGGCAGGACACTCTACAGGAGGCGCGATCTCGATTCGTTATATGGCTCGTTACAAGGGGTATGGGGTATCTAAACTCGTCCTGATCGACGCTGCCTCTCCATCTAGCGTTCCAAAAGAATTTACAAATAAAATCATCGAAGATACAAATCATGACCGACCGCAAATGCTGCAAGACCAAACGGGGATTTTTTTCTTTCAGTATATTTCCGAACCGAAATCCGATTGGTTCGTTTTAATGGGATTACAAGCGGCGAATTGGGCGACTTCCGCCATTATGGTCACACTTAGAGATGAAAATGTTTACAACGATCTCGGTCAGATCGATGTACCCACATTAATTATTCACGGAATTCATGATAAAGTCGTTCCGTTTACCCAAGCTGAGGAAACAAATAAGCTGATCAAAAATTCGAAGCTAGTTCCGTTCCAATACAGCGGCCATTGCGCTTTTTTAGAGGAGCGCGATAGATTCAACCAATTATTATCTTCTTTTGCATAACGACTCGGAATAGCAACACCGTCGCTAATTAATTCGTAAGCGTCAAATAGCCCCCACCTTAAATAGATGAGGGCTAATTTATGCTGATTTATGATTTAAATACGCGGCAAGTCAACAGCAACGACCACGGCAGTAACCGATCCAGTTCTTCCGGATCTTTCGGGTCTGATAGCTGTGGCATCTTTGCGAATAGATATTGGAGATATTTGAATGGATTCAATCCGTTTTCTTTCGCTGTTTCAATCACGCTATAGATGGTGCTAAAGCGAATGCAATCTGCTTAAGTCTGGCTGAAACGGCAAAAGCGAATGGCATCGATTTCTATCAATGCTTAGTTAAACTAATGACGGATCTGCCGGATCTGCCGAATTTATCGATCCATCAGCAACTTCAAATTATAACTACATGCCTTGGTCGAAAAATATCCAAGCCACATGTGCAAAATAGCCATCTATTCGAAAAAAATTCAGATAGATAGCCATTCGTCGTGGGTACCGGACGCATATTTTTTATATTTCTCTAACATTCCTTCTTCAGCTAACCAGCCCCGTTACTTTAAGTACAAAATTTCACAATCTCTTCTAAACTTTAACCTAGATATCTAAGCGTTGTTCAACAATATGGCCCAATTGTTGAATAAAGAAATACTCTACAAATAGGTCTTTTTATCAATCTTTATTATAAATTATCGAACTTTATTTTAAATCAACAGGAGTTAAAAGTTTTGAGTTTCTTGCTCAATTAAAGCACCTGGTAGTTTAAGTTCAAAGTTTCACAAAAACTTAATAAAGAAAGGTCCTTCAAGATAATTCTCATAGGACTCCTTAAGAACAAACTTTTTAAAAGAATGTTTTAACACTTTCCAACTAATTTTAAAAAGCATTCAAAGAATTTCGGTAAACTCCCCTTGGTTGACAATAGTTCGATGGTTGGAAGAAATAATTCTTCCCCACGACAACCTCATAAAAAATTAATTGGTCAGATAGAACTCTAAATGTTTTTTTATATAAGTTGGTAACAGCTTGTGTAATCTCAGCTGAGTGGTCGTAGATTGTCTTGTACATAGTAATCACCTCCACAACTATATGGATAAATAAATCTACTCTTATTTACCTGTTTTTTGGGTAGTAGGAAAACCCGGGATATTTCACAACTGGCCATTTTTTCTTGTGTAGAGAATCGAGTAATTCTGATCCAATATTTAAGTTGCTTTGAACTAATTCTTTAGGAGTCAGTGCCATCCATTGGTTTAGCGATACATCTTCAAAGCGGTCGCTTTTGAACATCTCTAAAAACCATAATGTTTCTGTACCGGTGTTTTGAATATAGTGTCCCGTTGCAAAGGGTACATATCCAACATCACCAGCTCTATAATCAAATGTACGTGCTGCACTGTTTCCAGTAAATACAGTCATTCGCGCTTGTCCGGTAAGGTAATATTGCCACTCGTCGTTATTGGGATGCCAATGAAGCTCTCTTATTGCACCTGGTTCAATCTCAACGAGTGCGGCTGCGATTGTTTTTGAGATGGGAAAGTTTGTAGAGTCTACAATTCGAACGCTACCACCAGGTGTCTTGATAGGTGTTTGTTTTAATAGTTCGTGCTTGAATGTTAAAGGAACTTCTCCGTAGGGGGACTGGACTTGCTGACTTTCAAGAGAATCTGGTATCTCTCCTTGATATATATAGACCTGTTTTGAAGGAATAGAGTTAAATGCACTCTCAGGTACTCCGAAATTGGCTGACAGAACTTCTTTTGGAGTGTGTGCAAACCAATCGGAGATGGATAAGGTGGAAAGATCAGAAAAGTGTCCATCATCGAAGACTAGCAGAAATTCACAATGTTCCAATCCCTGAATCGAATGTGGGATACCAGGAGGGAAGTACCAAAGATCGCCTGGACCAACGTCGGTAATAAAATTTCGTCCTTCTTGGTCAACAGCAGTTATTCGTGCACGTCCTAAAAGCATATAAGACCATTCTGCCTGTTTATGCCAATGGAGTTCACGTACTCCGCCGGCCGTTAAGCTCATATTTACTCCAGCAAGAGTAGTCGCTATCGGAAGTTCCCTGGCGGTGATCTCCCGTGACCATCCTCCGTGATTTAATGTCATAGAAGTGTCTGAGAATGAGAATTTCAAGTTAGCAACTAATCCTGCATCTGTAATAGGTGGGACGAGCATATTCGGATTTTGAATATCTCGCATAATATTACGTGGGCCTGAGTCAATCCCTCCAGCTCCATCACTTCGGATAGGTTGAGGCACGTTCCCACCCGCTTGATTAACAGTTCGTTTATCCATCATGACGCTCCTCGTTAATGAGATTATTAAGGGAAAATTCTTTTTCATAGTATATGATTTGGGCTTAAAATGGTTACCGTACCTGATAAACGAAATTATAGGTAGTTACAACATGCTTACTCGTTTCATACAATATATATTGGTTAGATGACTACTCTTTTATAAAAGGGGGTGCAACAAAGGATGCCTTATTCAAGTATGCCATCTCAAATGTATTCGGGACATATGATGCCCTATTCTGGTATGCCATCTCAAATGTATTCAGGACATATGATGCCCTATTCTGGTATGCCATCTCAAATGTATTCAGGACATATGATGCCCTATTCTGGTATGCCATCTCAAATGTATTCAGGACATATGATGCCTTATTCTGGTATGCCATCTCAAATGTATTCGGGACATATGATGCCTTATTCTGGTATGCCATATTAGATGTATTCGGAACACATGATACCTGACCCAGTTCTTGTTATTGCAAGATAAACAGCACGTAATCAAATTGAAATAACCTAACAACCTACATTAGCAACAAAACATTAAAAAAAGGCATTCCAAATATGGAACGCCTTCTTTTATTTTTTAAAGGACCTGCTCAATTAATCCATAAAAACATAAAGTAAAATACATATGTAATCTTAATTTTTTTCCTCTTACCAAAAGGAGGGATCGATATGGGCTATGGTGGTAGTTGTGGATACGGTGGTAGCTGTGGCTTTGGTGGCGGATTCGCCGTACTCATTGTGCTCTTTATCCTATTAATCATAGTTGGAGCTAGCTGTTGGGGCGGCGGAGACGGCTGTTAAAGATAGGCACTCACTTGAGTGTCTTTTCTTTATTTCTAAACGGACCTGCTCATTCTATTCATAAAAACATAAAGTAAAGGAAATCCATTAAAATGACATAACAACTTGTCCATTGTTCTATCTCCTAATTAAAGGAGGGGAAAATATGAGTTTCGGTGGTTCTTGCGGTGGCTTTGGTGGTGGATTTGCTTTACTGATCGTTCTATTCATCCTGTTAATCATTATCGGATGTAGTTGTTGGGGCGGCGGTGGCGGATTCGGTTACTAAAAAAAGACACTATTATGGTCTTATCCCTGTCAAGTAGACAGTATGAAAAAGACTAAGCAGCCATCGAGATTCGATATTCTATCGGAGTTCGGTGGTTGAGTCGTTTTTGGAACCGTTTATAGTTATAAAAATAAATATATTCTTCAATTTCTTGTATTAAATCTGCTTCTGTTTTAAAATGATTCAAATATAACATCTCCGATTTAAAATGGGAGAAAAATGGCTCAATACAGGCATTATCATGGCAGTTTCCTTTGCGAGAGTGGCTGC
>NZ_LDUK01000034.1:0-502 GCF_001043575.1 Bacillus sp. LK2 | reverse complement strand
AGCTATTCGTGAAAAGAAAAAAGGGATTACATATACAGAGCGTACGAAACTTTTACAAGGAATTACGGTATATATGACAAACATTCCTACGGAATGGGTACCAAAAGAGAAAATCTATGATTTATATTCACTACGTTGGCAAATTGAGCTGTTATTTAAAATATGGAAATCCTGGTTTCAAATTCATCGTTGTAAATCTATTAAACAAGAGCGATTAGAATGCCATCTTTATGGACAACTCATTAGTATCCTATTATGTTCTTCTACTATGTTTAAAATGAGAGAACTCCTGTTACGTAAGAAACAGAAAGAGCTAAGTGAATATAAAGCGATGTACATAATTAAAGATTATTTCTTACTTTTTCATCAAGCATTACATAAAAACACCCAAGAATTATCAAAGATTCTCCTTCGTCTGTTTAACCTCCTACAGCGAAACGGACAAAAATCTCACAGATATGAGAAAAAAACAGTCTTTGATATTTTGGGCGTTGTGTATGAG
>NZ_LDUK01000033.1:0-84645 GCF_001043575.1 Bacillus sp. LK2 | reverse complement strand
GCTATTAAAAGTAACGATTAACCGGGAAGCCCCCACTTCAAGTAAGCTCGTAAGAGATACTAAGTGGGGGTAGTTCACTAGCCTGAATGTGTTCGTTTTGCAAAAAGTCTATATACGGTTTTGGTAACACTGTAATTCCCATAGCTTTTGAAACCATTTGAATCAAAGATTCCATCGTACTAATTTCTAAAATTGGTTTCGGTTTAAAGTTAAAGTTTTGACAATGGGATGTAATTAGTTCTGTTAAAAAGAAATTTTTAGGTAAAAGAATTAAAGGATAGCCCTGTAATACTTCAATGGATACACTATCACGTTCAGTTAAAGTATGACCAGTTGGCACGACTAATGTAAGTTCACTTTTATAAAGTGGAATTGATACAACTTCTTTATCTTGTACCGGGAGAAAAGTTATGCCGATAGTAAGAGGAGGAATTAAAATGACTAAAGCGTATGAAGTATTATCTCTAAATATAGGACTACCAAAAGAGGTTATTTATGGTGGGAAGTTAATTCAAACAGGGATAAATAAAAAGCAAGTAAAGAAACCGGTTTTTTTATCCTTTTTAAAGTTTAATGGAGATGGACAAGCGGATTTAGTTCATCATGGAGGGGTAGATAAAGCGGTTTGTGTTTATTCTGGTGACCACTATTCGTACTGGGAAAAAGAGTTGAATCAAGAGCTTGTATATGGGGCTTTCGGTGAAAATATAACAGTAAGAGGAATGCGTGAAGAGGATGTTTGTATCGGAGACACGTTTCAATTTGGAGAAGCGACTGTACAAATAACGCAGCCAAGACAACCATGTTTTAAATTAGCGAAGAAATATAACATTCCAAAGCTACCATTATATTTTCAAGATACAGGCTATACAGGGTTTTATTTTCGAGTATTAAAAGAAGGATGGATATCGCCAATTGATACTTTAAAGTTGTTGAAGCCTGATCCAAAAGGTGTGTCAGTTTCGTTTGCTAATCGCATAATGCATAAAGAAAAACAAAACTTTGAAGGACTCAAAAGAATTTTAGAAGTAAATGCACTTTCAGCTAGTTGGAGAAAAACGTTTGAAAAGCGTATAAAGGGAGAAGAAATTAATACGAAGGAACGAATTGAAGGAACAAAAGAATAAATGAATAATAATTTTATAAATGGTGCATTTCTAATAGTAAAAGTTAATTAGAAAGCACTATTTTTATATAATAAACCTATTAATATTTTAAAATCTTAATATTAATTTAATTGACTTATCTTTAAATAGTCAAAAGAAAAAATAAATTCGACTATTTTTGATATTTTATGATACTATATTGATTTGAAAGGCCTATTATTCTAGGAGTAGGTCATATAAGTATATTTAATTTAATGGAATTGATGTATGGAGGGACAACATGGGGAATGTTGATAATTTTGCAAATCTTCTATTAGAAGAACCGAAAAGGGAGCAGTTATTTCCTTTATTTGAAGAAGTGTTTGGGATTACAAGTCAAACATGGCATGATTTTTCAGAGAAAGGATATTGGGATTATACATACAAAGCATTATCATTTTTACAAGATGATAGTGTGATTGCAAATGCTGCGGCATTTTCACTTCCACTACTAATTAATGGTGAAAAAATAAGTGCAGCCGGTATTCAATCAGTAATGACACATCCGGATTTTCGTAGACAAGGACTTATGACACAATTGCTTAATAAGTTGATAGAAGAAATAGATAAGCAATGTGAATGTATTCTCTTGTTTACTGAAAATCCGAAACTATATACATCATTTGGTTTTCAAATTGTGCAGGAATATTTGATGACTGTACCATACGATAAAAAAAATAATAAAGATTCTTTGCTTAGAAAGTTAGATTTTTATAATGAAGAGGATAGACAATTAATAAGTGAAACCATTGCTAATAGTCAAAGACTTTCTAATATGTTTTCAACATTAAACTACCAACCTTCTTTTTATTTGAATATGTATGATTCGAAATGGGATGAAAAACTGTATTATTCTAAGAAACTAGATACAATGATCGTTTATGAAGTAGAAAATGAAAAGCTAAAATTATTTGGAGTATTTGCTCTGGTACTTCCAATTTTAGATGAGTTATGCGAGGAAATTTCTGAATCGTTTAAGGAGATTGAATTTTATTTTTACCCAGATCAATTAGGAATTGATGATGTGCAATTAACAGAATTACAATCTAGTAAATATTTAATGGTTCGAAGTAATAAAGAGCTAGATTTTAAAGGTTATAAATTCCCGGTCTTAACGGAGTTTTAAATAGTAATTCAAACGCTTTTTTATGGAGGAATTATGAAAACATCATATATACCAAATCATATTGAGCAACTTACTGTAATGAACACACCTAAATACGCCAAACTGGAAGACAATCATACATTCATAGTCCATTCGAAAGAAGAAACAGATTTTTGGCTGAAAACACATTATGGTTTTGAAGTAATGAATGGCCATGTATTTTATGATGAGATAATGACAGATTTTCAAGCTGAAGTTCAATTGCGCATGAATCCAAATGCGATATACGATCAAGCGGGTCTTTTTGTTATGATTTCGGAAAACTGTTGGTTAAAAACATCTTTAGAATATATTCCTGAAGGTCCATCTCATCTAGGGGCTGTCGTAACGAATAATGGATATTCTGATTGGTCAACGCAAGACTATCCAAATGAGTTTGCGAGGAAACAACTAAGTTTTCGAATTATTCGAAAACTTAGTGATTATTCGATATATGTGAAAACAAATCAGCAATGGGAACAAATAAGAATCGCTCATTTGATGGAAGATATAGGTAATGTGCCTGTGAAAATAGGATTTTACACGTGTAGTCCTTCTAAAAATAATGGATTCGAGACCGAGTTTTTCGATTTTACAATTGAACAAATATAGATATAAAAACCGCATTCTTATTAAATGAGAATGCGGTTTTTATTAAGTTAAAGAGTATTCGTATCAACTGCCAGAAAAAATTCTCTGTGGATTAAAGTTCCATTTTATTGACTAAAAATGGTTTAATACTTATCATTTAATAATGTTAAATATTAATTTGCATAATAAACTAGAAATAGTAAGGAAATAACAGTCTATATGACTTAAAGAAGGAGGGATTTGAATTATACAATAATAATTTCATAAAAAAGGAGATTATGTATGAAATCATTCCGTGAGTTATTACAGTATTTAAGACCATACATGTTTTTCGCTATTATTGGACCATTATTTATGGTACTGGAAGTTGCGATGGACCTAATTCAACCGACCATTATGCAGCATATTATTGATGTCGGAATTGCAAATCGGGATCTGAATTATGTAATAAAAATGGGGCTTCTAATGATAGGAGCGGCGGCGCTTGGATTAATTGGTGGACTCGGCTGTATGATGTACTCTACAAAAGCAGCTGTTAATTTTGCTACAGATATAAGAAAAGAAGTGTTTACAAAAATTGAAACATTTTCTAGTAAAAATCGTGATTCATTCGGAACAGGTAAATTATTAACAATCGTAACAAATGATATTACATCAATTCAATCAGCGATGACTATGATGTTACGTGTCCTTGTTCGTGGTCCGTTATTGTTTATAGGTAGTATAATTATTGTTTTTGTAACAGCGAGAGAGTTATTTCCTATTTTACTTGTAGTTGTACCGATTTTATTAATTGCGATTGTACTCATTGCGAGTCAAGCGAGCGGATCGTTTAAAAAGGTGCAAGAAGCATTGGATAAAGTAAATACAAAGTTACAAGAAAATTTATCTGGAGTACGTGTTATAAAAGCGTATGTAAGACAGAAATATGAAATCTCACAGTTTGGAAATGTTAACAAAAACTTAACGAAGATAAATATTCGAGCTGTGCAGCTCATTTCGTTAATGATGCCGATTATTATGCTAGTTGTAAATGGCGGGATTGTTGCAACTTTATGGATAGGTGGAGAAAAAGTATTTAATGGTACACTCCAAGTAGGGGCTATTTTAGCTTTTATTAACTATTTAAATATCATTTTAATGTCACTTATGTCTATTAGTATGGTATTTATTCAAATTGCACGTGCTTTTCCATCTGCGGATCGTGTACAGCAAGTTTTAGATACTGAAGTTGACATTGTAAGTAAAACAAATGCATTTGACACAGAGCATGTAGAAGGAAGTATTGAGTTTAATCATGTTAGCTATAGTTACACAAAAAATAATGAATATGTTTTAAAGGATATTTCATTTAATGTTCGTAAAGGTGAAAAGGTAGGGATTATCGGTTCTACAGGAAGCGGTAAGTCTACATTAGCAAAGTTACTACCACGTCTTTATGATGTTGATCAAGGAGAAATATGTATTGATGGTATAAATGTAAAAACATATGATCTCCAAAAACTTCGCGCATCAATCGGCTTTGTACCTCAAAAGGCAGTGTTGTTCTCCGGAAGTATAGAAGAGAATATGCGTTATGGCAAAGAAAATGCCTCACATGATGAATTAGAAATAGCTGCTTCATCTGCCTGTGCGACTGAGTTTATTAATAAGCTAGAGGACTCTTATCAATATAACTTAACACAAGGTGCAACGAATTTATCTGGTGGTCAAAAACAACGCTTATCCATTGCAAGAGCGCTTGTGAGAAAGCCGTCAATTCTTATATTAGATGATTCTACATCAGCAGTTGACGCAAAATCCGAGGCAAACATACAAGAAGCATTAAGAACAGAGTATAAAGGAACAACGATATTATTAATTGCATCCAAAATCTCTTCTATAATGGATGCCGATAAAATTCTTGTACTAGATAACGGTGAATTAGTTGGAAATGGTACACATGAACAACTGTTAGAACAATGTGAAGTCTATCAGGAAACTTATCTTTCCCAAGGTGGCAATATACAGAAAGAAGGTGGGAAAGAAAATGCGTAATTTTCAAGGACAATTTGCTAATAAAGGTGGACGTAACGCACCGAAGATGGGAAAAGCGCAGAATACTAGAGGAACTGTAATGCGGATATGGAACTATATGGGGTATCAAAAAGCCTCGCTTATGTTCGTTATTTTTCTAGTATTTGTTACTACATTACTCGGATTATTAGGTCCGTATTATATGGGAGTAATTATTGACCAATACATTGTGCCAAAAGATTTAAGTGGTACTGCGAGAATGTGTATGCTACTTATCGCAATTTATGGTATAACGGTGCTTTTAACATGGCTACAAACGTTTGTAATGATTAACGTTGCATTAAAAACAATACAAAAAATACGACAAGATATTTTTGAGAAAATCCAAACACTTTCGCTACGATTCTTTGATATTCGTTCTCAAGGTGATTTAATGAGTCGAGTGACAAACGATATTGATAATTTAAATCAAGCTTTGACACAAAGTGTTGTACAGATTATTTCATCAGCGTTAACATTTATAGGTGTAACGATTGCGATGTTTTCATTAGATTGGATTTTAGCAATTGTAACTTTAATTACAGTGCCAATTATGTTTTTCGTTACAAAAAAACTAGTTGCATATAGTGGTAAAAACTTTGCGAAGCGTCAAAAAGATTTAGGTGAATTAAACGGATTTATCGAGGAAGCTATTACAGGTGCAGACGTTACAACATTGTACGGAAAAGAAAAAGAAACAGTACAGAATTTTAATAAGATAAATGAACAGCTAAGAGTTTCAGCTACAAAATCTGATACGTTTTCAGCTTTTATTTTTCCAAGCATGAACTTTATTAATAACTTAGGAATGGGGCTTGTAATTGGTGCTGGATCCGTTATGGTTTTAAATGGTATGACAACAGTAGGTGTTATTGCGGCCTTTATTAACTATTCTCGTCAATTTTCAAGACCTCTTAGTCAATTTGCAACTTTAATGAATACGATTCAAGCTGCAGTTGCTGGAGGAGAACGCGTCTTTGAAATTATGGATGAAGTACCAGAAATTCAAAATAAAAAAGATGCATTAGTTGTACAAAAATTGCAAGGAAATGTAGTACTTGAAAAAGTTTCATTTGGGTATGCGGAAAATAAAACGATTTTAAAAGATGTGAGTCTTGAGGCAAAACCTGGTGAGACAATCGCTTTAGTTGGTCCAACTGGATCAGGAAAAACAACAATTATTAATTTGTTAACTCGCTTTTATGATATTCAAAAAGGACAAATTAACATTGATGGAAAAGATATAAAGAATTATGATATTAATTCTTTGCGAAGTAAAATAGGGGTTGTTTTACAAGATACGTATTTATTTGCAGGAACAATAATGGATAACATTCGTTATGGACGTTTAAATGCAAGTGATGAAGAAGTAATTGCAGCAGCTAAAGCAGCTTCAGCTCATTCTTTTATTAAGCATTTGCCAAGTCAATATGAAACAGAAATTGCTTCAGAAGGATCGAATTTAAGTCAAGGACAAAAACAACTCCTTGCAATTGCGAGAGCGATTTTAGCCGATGCAGATATATTAATTCTCGATGAAGCAACATCTAATATTGATACGAGAACAGAATTGCAAATTCAAGCAGGATTAAATAATTTAATGAGAGGGAGAACAAGTTTTGTAATCGCTCATCGACTTAAAACCATTGAAAAAGCAGATCAAATACTCGTTATTAAAGATGGTAGTATTTTTGAAAGAGGGAATCATGAGTCTCTAATGGAAGATAGAGGATTTTACTTCGATTTGTATACGAGTCAGTTTAAAATTTAACAAAATATTGATGTAATGCGGTTTCTCGTAAAAGAGAAACCGCATTTTTAATTATATAAGTATGGATTTCTAATCTTTTGGTAGTATTAATTGTTAGGAAAACATAAATCGGGAAATACAGTTTGGTATTCTGGATTAATCGAAGATCAGTAGTTAAGGTTGCATAGTATTTATAGTTTTTTTCTAATTTTTCAAGTGTTGTCAAATAAATATTCTTCATTATAAAAATGAGAAATAAAAGTAGTCTTAATGAAACCCTCCTCCTTATATAAAACTCTTCTTATTTAGTATGATATGGTGGGGATTTTGTTGCTAGAAGGCGCCCACCTTACGACTTCAAAAGTAAAAAGGATAGGTGAGAGGATCTACAGTTAAAAATTAGCATAGCTATGGACCTAGTTGATAATAATTGAAATAGCACTTAAAACTAATAAAATTGCCATAATGATGTTAAATAGTTGGTTATGTTTTAATAAAAGTTTTTGGAATAGCGAACCGAATAGGCACCAACTAAACGTACTCATTAAACCGACTACACCTAAAAATAATGAAAAAAGAAGGTAACTAGAATATGAATTGTAGTAAGGGAGAATAAAAGTTGATACTACAGTCAGTGCGAATAAAATTCCTTTTGGGTTAACGAATTGAAGTGCAATTCCTACTAAAAATAAACTTTTATAACTTTTTTTCTTTGTATCTATGTTGTTTTTACTAGTGGATATTTTAAAAGCTAAATACAGCATATAAGCTACACCTAAAAATTTTAAAGGAAATTCAATTATTGGCAAAATGTTTATAAGTACGATATTAAAGAAACTACATAAAGAAGTGATGATGAAAAAACCGAAAGCCACTCCTAAACAAAATTTAATGCTTCTTTTTAACCCATGTTGGTTGGCGTATGACATAGCTAAAAAATTGTTAGGGCCTGGTGTGAAGCTGCTAATAAAGACGAATATTAAAAAAGAAAATATAGACATTTCAAAACCTCCCTGTAATTTGTATGTTATAATGACCGAAAAGAACAATATAACGTGTGCTTTTTATTATACATAACGGACGTTATATTGTATATGATATAGGGGTGTTTTTTATGGAGGAAATTCAACTTATCCTTGCAAAAAATTTAAAAGCTATTCGAGAGAAAGAAAAGCTGAGTTTAGAAAAAGTTTCACAATTAAGCGGTGTAAGTAAAACGATGATCGGACAAATTGAAAGGGGAGAATCTAGTCCGACACTTACAACGATTTGGAAAATTGCTAATGGACTGAAAGTGTCTTTTACTTCTTTAATCAATAATCCACAGCCAGATACGAAAGTTGTTTTACGAAATGATGTTCAAGTATTATCTGAAGGCAATGGGAGATATAAAGTTTATCCATCATTTCCTTTCCAAGATGATAGACATTTTGAAATCTATACTGTTGAAATTGACACTGAAGGAAAGTTAAGTTCTGAAGCGCATAAAGAAGGAACTGAAGAATTTATAACGGTGTTTGATGGTGAATTGACAATTGAAGTAAATGATTGCCAATATAAATTAAATAGTGGAGATTCAATTAGGTTTAAAGCGGATAGACAACATAGTTATTATAATTCAGGAGACATTCTAACGCGGTTGAGTATGACAATATATTATCCAGTTTCATAAAATGGTATTTACATAAAAATTATAATGAGATTCGTAAGTATAAAACCATCTATATAAGGTGGTTTTTATTTTGTGACAAATTATAAAAAAAGACACTCGTTTGAGTGTCAACACAGTATTGCTCTCGCGTATAGGATTGGAGAATGTTTCTCGAATACAAATTGAGAGATGATTAGTAAAAGAGAAACTGTCTTCACATTTAATGTAACATCGGTAAGGGATGGAGTAAATTGATAATGTTTATACGGAATATTTAGTATAGATAGTTTCTACTATTGTTATAAGGGAATCTTTTGTTGGTAGGGGAAAGTATATTATTAATTTTTTTAATAATTAATGTGGATAATGAAATTGAGAAATATTCTTTGTACAGATGCTTGGAGAGCATACATGACGTACGCAAAAGAAAAAGGCATGGAACATTATCGTATTAATACATCAAAAACGGGTCATGTCATTAAAGGAATTTATCACATCCAAAATGTGAATGGCTATCATGCTCGCTTAAGTCAATGGATGAATCATTTTAAAGGGGTCGCAACAAAATATCTTGATCATTATTTGGCATGGTTTCAATTCCTTGAAATGAAGGGGTTTGATGCTACCACATCGAATATAAAAGAGGTCTTCGTACGCACAAGTCTTTGCGAACATCATTTAAAAAATGAAGATATTCGTCAATTAAATTTAACCATCTAAAAAACCGAAGTTAAAGGAACGAAGGTGAGTAATGTATGTATGGAGTTATTGCAAAATTTGATGAAAAGACAGAACAAATTATTAAAGATATATGGAGAGAATTACGAGAAAAAACAATATCGTTTTATGCAGATGAAGTAGTGAACAGAGTACCACATATTACATTAGCAAGTTACAATGAAATAGACAAAAATGAATTTATTGAACAGATCGATAAATTTTATGATGATAAGGTAGGTTTTGAAATAACCTTTAATTCGATCGGGTCATTTTTAAATTCAGGAACGCTCTTTTTATCACCCACCATTAATAGACAATTGTTAGAATTTCACTCTAATCATCACAAAAATTTTATAAAGTACAATGACAATCCTAATTCATTATACTTACCTGACAAATGGCTACCACATTGTACCTTAGCAAATAGATTGACTCCAGAAAAATTATCAGAAGCATTTACATATTGTTTAAAAAGGAATGATACTATAAAAGGTATGATTGAAGAAATTGCAATCTTAGAAATAGTTTGCAAAAATAATGTTCCCATAATTTTCTCGAAACGATTAAATAACAATTAAATGTATCAATTTATTAATGAGTTTGGATAAAAAATAACGAATGTCTAATTAGACATTCGTTATTTTTTATCTTTTATCAACATTTTACTTTAACAGAGCCTTATTATAAAAAAGATGAATCCTGTTCCCTACAGAATTCATCTTTTGAAAAATTATACTATTTATCAGGAAAGTCTTTCATTTAAGGGATGCGATAAAGTCGGTTTGTATATATATACTATTTGTTTTTATTACAATTACACCCTTTTTTCTTTACATAGCCTTGTTGAGCTAAATCTCTTTGCGATTGGGAATTGGAAGATTGAGAATTCGAAGTTTGAGAGGATGCTGAAGAGCTACTAGTTTTATTATGAGAGTAGTTTTTTCGATAGTTATTATTACTCATAGCACTTTCACCTCCAATATAATATATAAATATTATATGTATGTACTCTATTTATTGTTACGATAAAGAATAAGAAAAGAAGATATACAATAAAAATCTCCTAGGTATTTTCCGAGGAGATAAATGGTATTTTTTTGAAAATGTATAAATTAATACCCCCAGTAAAGAGGGAAATAATATGAATCTTGGTAATATAAATTTTGTTGTTGAGTAGGGGGGGTGATTGGTTTATCATACCTCGGTTTTGATTACAGTTTGCGGGAGGTCCAATTACTGTAGTGGATTGAATAGGCGATATTGCTTGTTTCCATTGCTGTTCATCGAGACAATAAGTATGAGCCATCATATTAGCTGGGGTTAATCTTAAAATATCAGATCCAAAAATAACTTCAGGGGTAGGGGCACCAAAAATAGCTAATAAATGTGTGTTATCAGTTGTTGCGATCTCATAATGCCACCAAGCTTGCGGGACATTTGCAACTTGCCCTGGTTTTATAGGTAAGTTTAAAATTTGATTCGTAAACGGATTAAGTAACGAAACGACAGCGGACCCTGAAATACAATACACGAGTTCAGCTGCATTTTGATGAATGTGTGGTTCTACAACATTACCTGTACTTAAATAAATATCTAACAAAGAAGTGTTTTCTAATGTATTTAACTGTTTAATGCTAAGTACGTTTATATAATTTTGAGCATCTTTTTTAAAAAAATTACTTTTACTTAAATCATGAGTGAAATTGGTTGATGGGGAAGTGTAGTCGACATTAGAAGTCAATTGTATTACCTGCCTTTCTATTTGAAAGTCATTGTACAAAATTAGGATATGAGTCTAGTTTTTGGAGTGTGCATTTGTAGTTATCACAATGAATTTTCAATAATTTATCAACAAATGAAATCAAACATTAAATTAATTTGCAATAAAAAATCAATACATTTGCAAAAAATAAAAATAATGTTAACATAGTTCATTTTATATTCACATAATATGGTTTTAATTGCTTTATCTAAAAAGAATTTCTCTCGTGCAAAATAGTGTCCCGATACGTAAGTTATCCTATTAAATACGGTATTAGACAAAAAGATTTTATATATGAACTAAAGGGAATAAGGGCGTATAAGAAAATATTGAAAAAGGATGTGAAGAGTGGTTTTATGATTGAGGATGAACCTAGATGAGTTGAAATGCTGTTAAAAGCTAAGCTTCAAGAGAAATATATATCAATTGTGAAATGAGGTTGATTATAATGGCATGGATGATGATACTAGCACTTACGATATCTTCAAGCATTGATAATTTTGGTGTAGGTATTTCATATGGAATACGTGGTATTCGAATAAATGCCTTCTCAAACTTTATTATTTCTGTCATTTGCTTTCTTTTTAGTGCAGCAGGAATTTATTTTGGTGTCTGGCTATCTAAAGTATTGCCAGGAATATTTCCGGTGATCGTTGGTTCATTACTTTTAGTGATTATTGGTATTCGTATTATGTTACTCGCCATGCCACGAAAAAATAAAGAAGTGGCATCTATAAGAGAAGTAGAGGGAGAAACTTCAAATAAAGATGGGGTCTCCGGAAGTCTGAAAACAATTATGAAAGATCCAACGAAGGCAGATATTGATAAGTCTGGAAGTATTGGGTTTGTTGAATCTCTTTTCCTTGGTGTCGCTCTTTCAGCAAATGCTCTTACAAATGGATTAGGTGCTGGTTTATTAGGATTATCACCTATTGCAATTTGTTTAGCCGCATCAATAGCTAGCTTTATAACTGTGTGGGCAGGCGTAGTACTAGGAGAAAAAGTAGCAAATGTAAGAATTGGAAAGTTCACGATTGGACAGTTTGGGACGCTTATTAGTGGTGTTTTATTAGTTATTATTGCTTTTACTGCATTTTTAGATTAGTAGGATAAAAAACTAGCAATTTTACTATAACGGTTTCGGATTTGAAGTGCAAAATTAAAAACAGCCATAAAAAAAGCAACGCTTCCTTTATTAGAGGGCATTGCTTTTTTCTTTACGATAATTTCTGTTCAATCATTAATTGAGCTTTAGCTGAATGAACATAATTTAGCCAGTCTATTGATACGTTTTGTTTTGTATTGAAATAGCTTTCAACTACATCTAAATGAGATAGTTCCGTATTAATTGAAACGGGATTACCGTTTAATTTAGTACTGTACATATAATGTGCTTTTTCAGGAAAAGCAGCAAATGTAAAATCAATAATTGTAGAACCTTTAGGCAAATAAATGGGCCTTAAGTTAGTGGTATAAGTAGTAATAGTATTTTCAAATAGCTCATATGAGACTAGGTCATGAAAGATGAAAGGATCTTTCGTTAATAAATGGTTATTAAAAATTGTATCATCAAGTATGCTATATGAAATCTTTTTGATATCATTATCGAAATTATTTGATAAATAAAAAACGCCACTATTATTTATCCTCTTTGCCAATCGTGTTTGAATAATAATTACTTGTTCAACATCATTAATAGTAATTTTAGTTTTTAAATTAGAGTTGAAATGGTTATTTTCAAGCGCTATATTATCTTCGAAAGATTTTATATTAGGCTTATATAATTGATGAATCATTCCAAGGATTGTATAGCAATCAAGCACACTTGAAGTTGTGATATATATTTGAGAAACTTTCGATATGTCTTGTGCCTCTTGAAGTTGCGAGTAAGCAGAATAAATGGGGGTGAAATTATAATGTAATTCAAATGAAAGGTTAGTATCATAAAAGTTATTAATACCTCTATTTAATTCGACTATATTTTGTTGAATTTGTTTTACGTAGCCATTTAAAAAGTTTCGCATGTTTTCATATCGCTCTTTATGGAGATGTTTGAAAGCTAGATTTTCCAATTCATGCTGGATATCGTATAAACCTAATCGTTTTGAAAGTGGTGCAAATAATGTTAATGTTTCATTTGCATAAGCTACTTGTTTCGCTGGTTTTTTTATACCCAAAGTTTTTATGTTATGAAGACGATCTATAACTTTAATAATGCTAACACGTATGTCTTGTTGAGAAGCTAGTAATAACTTTTTAAAATTAGTTGCTTCGTATAATGCTTTCTCTGGATTTTGTTGTTTATTTACTTTGGTTAACCCATCTACAATATATCGAATGGTCGTACCAAAATGCGACTCCACTTCTTCTAAAGAATGATCGGTGTCTTCTACGACATCATGTAATAACGCAGTAATCAAAGTTGTAGCATCAGCTTTATAATGTAATAAAATTTCTGTAATAGCAAAAGGGTGAATAATATATGGTTCTCCTGTTTGACGGTATTGTCCATCATGTGCTTGCTTGGCAAATTGTATAGCTTTTTTCATTAGCCTTAATTCTTCAGGTTGTAGATAATTTGCCTTTTGTAATAAAACCTCATTCATATAAATCCATCCCTTAAAGTTATTTCTAATAATAATTCTATATAATATGATAAAGACCTTTGAAAATGGCAATGAAATTATAAAATAATGTAATTCTTTAAAAGTAAAAGAAGATACTTTGTTTACTATTAAGTTATTTCAAAAACAATATAACCGGATTATAAATAAAGTGGATAATATAAAAATGCATTTTTATGTCACATCCTTCCATCATCGTTCGTCTTGTAAGTAGAACGAGAAGGAGGGATTTTTTATGAATAAATTTGATATAGCAATTGTTGGCGGGGGGCTTGCTGGGTTAACGGCA
Source organism: Bacillus sp. LK2 (assembly GCF_001043575.1). Lineage (NCBI taxonomy): Bacteria > Bacillati > Bacillota > Bacilli > Caryophanales > Bacillaceae > Bacillus > Bacillus sp. LK2. Next base: position 70,914 of record NZ_LDUK01000033.1, on the reverse strand, counting down.
TCTATATATTTAGCGAAAAAAGGAAGAAAAGTTGTTGTATTAGAAAAATCTAGCCGTTTTGGTGGCAGAGCGATGACAATAAATAAAAATGGCATCTATATGAATCTTGGAGCACATGCTTTATACCGCGGAGGAGAAGCATTCTTAACATTTAACGAGCTTGGTATGAATCTTACGGGAGGAATACCGTCCACGAAAGCACACGGAATATGGAAAGATGAGGTATATACAATCCCAACTGATTTCCGTACCATTTTATCAACGCCGTTACTTTCATGGTCAGCTAAAATACAATTTTCTCGTCTTATGATTCATTTAGGGAAATTGGATATAAGTGTGATTCCAAAAATGAGCCTTTCTGTATGGGCAGAAAAAGAAATACAGGATCCTATGGTACGAAATATGTTTTATGCGTTATGCCGAACAACGACATACACATTTGCTCCTACCATCCAATTAGCATCGTCTGTATTAAAACAAATACAACGTTCGATGAAAGAAGGAGTTTTTTATGTAGATGGTGGTTGGGAGACAATTATAACAAAATTAAAAGATATAGCTATAAATGCTGGTGTTAAATTTCAGGAAAGTAAGCATGTTTTGGAAATAGAACATTGTGAAGATATACAAAAAATACGCTGTTTAGACGATGATATATTCGAAACTGATGCTGTTATCGTGACGATTCCAGTGAAAGAAGCTTGTAAAATAATAAAAGGTGCAGAAAAAACTAGTTTGCACGTATGGAGTGAACAATCGTTACAAGTGACAGCAGCTGCATTAGATTTGGGTTTGAAACGATTACCTAATCCTACACATCAATTTGCATTAGGGTTAGATCAACCTGTATTTTTTACGAACCAATCGAGATCAGCTAAGTTAAGTGAAGATGGATCGATAGTTGTAAGTTTGATTAAGTATCATAATCCTATGGAAGAGATAAATAGTATTAATAATGATAAAGAACAGTTAGAAAAAACGATGGAGCTATTACATCCTAATTGGAAATGAGAAGTTGTTGTTAAGCAATATTTACCTAAAATAACTGTTGTTCATGATTTTCCGCATATTGGCCGAGGAGAAAATCCGGGGCCTGCAATTCCTGAAATGCCAGGCGTATACGTAGCAGGAGATTGGGCTGGGCACAATGAAGTATTAGCTGATGCAGCAGTAGCAAGCGGGAAACGAGCGGCATTACACATTTTAAAGCAATTAGAAAGAGAGGCTATTCAGCATGGAAACGGAGCAATTATATGAAGCGCATAAACCTTTATTATTTTCTTTAGCTTATCGAATACTGGGGAGTGTTATGGACGCTGAAGATATAGTCCATGACGTATTCATTTCATTAAATAACATGGATGATAATCAGTCTGTTGAAAATATAAAAGCTTATTTATGTAAAATGGTAACTAATCGTTCAATTGATAAATTACGTTCCGCGGCACATAAGCGGAACGTATATATTGGAATGTGGTTACCTGAGCCGCTTGTGGAAGAAAATGATAACCCGTTTGAGTCATTCGTAATGAAGGAATCTCTTTCTACAGCATATCTTTTACTTTTACAACAGTTATCTGAAGTAGAAAGGGTTGTATTCATATTAAGAGAAGTTTTTGGTTATGATTATGAAGAAATAGCCTTAATAGTTGGTAAGAGTAGTGCGAATTGCCGGAAGATATTTCAGCGTGCACGAAAGAGTATTTTGGATAAACCGAAGCATCAGAAATTAAGTACGAAACTAATGGCCACTTATGTTGAAAAATTTGTAGCATCATTACAACGAGGAGATGCACAAGGGATGTTAGAAGTTTTAAAAACAGATGCGATATTCAAAGCAGATGGTGGCGGGAAAGTTACTACTGCTATAAATCCGATTTATTCTGCAGATAGAATTATACGTTTGTTCTTTGGAATTGCAAAAAGGTTACCAGGTGAGTATGCTGTTGATTTCAAAATGGTAAATGGTGCACCGGGTGTTATTGTAAAAATAAATAATAAGGTGACTTATGTGCTTTCATTTGCATTTCATGATGGGAAAATTTCAAACATTTATATGATGGTTAATCCAGAAAAACTTATGCATTTAAATAAAAATAAATAAAGACGTACTTCAGTTGAAGCGCGTCTTTATTCATCCACTGCATTATTTGTGAGAAAAATGACTCCAGCCTCAAAACTTGGTGAAAGTAAAAAGGCTAGGTAGACAAAGCTTTACTTTATTTCTCTAACATTTCAAGAGGTACATCTTTTTCGCCAGCTACCTCAAATTTAATTTCCCCGTCTTCTTCATAAATGCGTTTAATAATCGGTATAGTTATCATTAGTTTTTTATGCTGTTTACGTCTTCTAGCAGCATCTAAGTTAATCACGTTCATGTGTAAGCATCCTTTCTCACAGAAATATATAAACAAAAGAAAATGCGTCCGAAAAGGGCGCTTAGTTGAATTAGAAATACCGATTCATTTAAATGGGGCATAGATTATTTTATAATTGCAATTTGATTGTAAAATAATGTAACGAAATAATTACACGTAGAAATTAACTTTACCAAAAAACGAAACAATATGCTATAAAAAATTTAATTATTTGTCATATAACAGGAAAAAGGTTTACATTTCGCATATAATGGAAAGTAGACGTGCATCATGAACTTTTTCATCATATTGCTTGGAAAGGCGATGGAGAAAATGAATACTCTAGATTCATTATTATTGCAACTTGAACAATATGGAGAAGAGCATGATCGACATAAAGAAAAACGAGAAGAAAAATTACGAAATATTTCTCGCGAAATGGGACAGTTTTTATCAGTTTTAGTAAAGGGGTGCAATGCAAAAAACATTTTAGAAATTGGAACTTCAAATGGTTATTCTACCTTGTGGCTAGCAAATGCGGTAGATGAAACAAATGGAAATGTTACAACTGTAGAACTTTCTTCAGAACGGGTTGGAGAGGCACTTGAAAATTTTGAAAAGGCAAATCTTACACAGCGAATCGATATTCATAATCAAGAGGCTGGGGCATTTTTAGATTCTCAAGTAGATCGTTCATTTGATTTTATTTTCCTAGATTCAGAGCGCACGCAATACATGTGGTGGTGGGAACATATAAAACGTATGTTAGAACCAAAAGGTTTTCTTGTTATTGATAATGTAACTTCTCATGCGGAGGAACTAGCAGAATTTATAAAGATGATTGAAGAAGATGATACGTTTGAAACGGTGTTATTAGCTTTTCAAAAGGGAGCATTTGTTGCGCGAAAGAATAATTAGAAGTGAGCTTAATATTATTATCACATTGAAAGATAACATATGTCAAAAAATAGAGTACTGTATGATTTTAAGGAAGTTGATAAATGGAATTAATAAAGGTAATCCATGAAGAATCGGCCTTTAGCATGTTGCTCTCTAGGTCTTAAGTCTGAGGAAAATAATGTTGAGAACAGGTATACTTATACTAAGAAACAGGGAATGACTGCATAAGCAGGTATTTCTTGAAAAATCGATTTCAAACAAGAAAAATGTATATGAAATACGATATATTAGACGAAATATAGTGCACATAAATTCGCACATATAAATAAAGGAGCGATTTTGTTGACTGAACTCGAGAAAAAGGAACCTGTATCGATTGTAAAAGATAATAATGTAGAAGTAGTGGTTGATACAGTAATAAAAGATGCAGAACTTGAAGAATTGAATAAAGAAGCGGATATTTATGTACAAAAGTTAAATAGCGAGCAAAATACAGATTTATCAAAAGTATTGTCCCAGCTTGGAGACTTGGGAGATAAAGAGCAACAAGCGGCAGGACAAACGCTATCGGCATTAAAACGTCCTGTAACAGCGATGATGAATGGAAAGAATGAAGAAATTCCAAATACATTGTTAGAATTGCGAAAAGTGGTATCTGAACTTGATCCGAACTCATTAAAGGCAACTGGTATGAAGAAACTTATGTTTAAAGTGTTCAAGAAAAATCCACTTGAAAATTACGTGCATAAATATCAATCTATAGATAAGCAAATCGAGGAGATTATTAGATCACTTCTAATTGGCCGTGATAACTTGCAAGAGGATACTGTTGGTCTTGAAATGTTAAAAGAACAATCACATGATAAAATTCACGCTCTTGATAAACAAGTATACTTAGGTAGAAAACTTGCTGGAATGCTTGAGGCTGAGAAACAAAATCCAGAGCGTCAAAGGGATATTCCATTAATAAACGATGCATTAGAAAAGATACTTGTACGTACACGTAATATGCAACAAGCAAAAAGTGTGCTATTACAATCTATCGCATCTGTAGATATTATTAAGAAAAATAATGAAAAGTTAACAGAGGCAATTCGTAATGCGATTACGATGACACAAAATGTAGTAACGGTTTCAGCTGCAATACAGCTTGCATTAACAAATCAACGTAAAACAATCGATGCAGTTAATGCGACAAATGAAGCGATCGAATCAATGGTACTAAGCAATTCTCAAGCATTGAAACAAAATACAGAAGAAACAACAAAACTTCTGGAAAATCCTGCTATTAGCATGGATAAATTACGTGAATCATTCCAAAATGTATTCGCTGCTATTGAAGCATCTGAGAAATCGTCAGAACGTATTATCGAGTCTAGTAAGAAGTTTGTAATTGAACTTGACACATTTAATGATGAGATGAAGCAGAAACTCATACAACATCCAAAGAAATAACAGATCATTAGAGGAGGTGAAAAAATGAGTTTCATTCAAGGAGTATTATTACTATTAGGTTCATTACTATTAATAGCATTTTCTGTCGTTGTTTTAGTTGTATACTTCGGACGTAAACTTTATTTTTCATGGACGAAACCATATAAGAGAGCGCAAGATTCCATTGAGAAGTTATCGAATAAATCAACACCGTTTTTACAAGAATTTACGCAGCACCCACTCTTTTATCGCTGGATTCGGACTGAAGGGACAAAAGAACAAAATACATTAAATACACTTTTCTGTACATCGGGCCAACGTACGAGAGAGCAAGTATTCTCAATGTTACCGAAAGAGAAGCAGAAAAAAGTACATGTGATGGCAAAAACAACGAAAAAGCTTACAAATGAAGATATCGATATCGCAACGATGAAAGTGAAAAATTTCTTGAGACAAGAAACACAGCAAACTGTTAAACCGACAGACCTATCGTTTTATAAATTGTATTTTTATGATCGATACCCTGATGCATTAAATACAATTCAAGCGTACAAACGATCGATTAATCCTTCATTACAAAGAACGGTTGATGACATTACAATTTCAGTATTGAATGCACTTCCATACTATCAAGAACAACGTATGTTTGAACAACAACATAAACTTGAAACGTTTTTAATGAAAGACTTAACAGCGATGTTATCATTAGTGGTACAACTACCACCATCACAACGTCCTGAAAAAGAAGAAGAATTAAAAATTTACTTGCAAAATTTCCAAAAAGAAATGGAAGCAGTAGAACGTGATATTCGCGACTCCATTGATCATGATTTGAATGTGAAAATGAGAGCAGCGACTGAGAAATTTAAGAATAAATAGAAGAGACCGCCCTAAAAGCTAAGTAATTCGGCTTTAAGGCGGTTTTTTTAATAAGGGATTTATAATCATTATACCCTTTTGTATCCACTCACGTGTATTAACGTATATATCATAATAGCTTCTTTGTCCAGCGGTTGTGTTAGCGTTGTTGGGATCATCAACAATATTTCTCCATACACGAGATGGACTTATGTGAAACTGTATATATGATTTTTTTGTTTAATAGCCATATTTAATCCTTTTACAAGCGCATTTACATTTAAATGCTGCCTTTTTTATTCTATTACCTAAAATACTATAACATGATGAAATAGGAGAGCTACAATTGAGAAAGTTTCATATTGAAACTTCAAATTAATAGAAATAGTATTTTTGCTGAAATTTTTTTTCAATATAACTAAACTGTATATATCCTTCATATGCTTGTTAGTAACGTGAAACTTCCTTTCACTGATTGTTACACAATTTTTGAACAAGATGGAAATGAAATTACAAGTATAGGAGGATATTAAAATGAAAGTGTTATTTGTGTGTTCTGGAGGAATGTCCAGTGCAATTGTTGTAAACGCTTTAAAAAAAGAAGCAGAGAAAAAAGGTGTCGATATGGAAGTGCATGCGATTGGAACAAATGAGGTTGAGGAAGAAGTCAAGAATGGTTGGGATGTTGTAATGGTTGCTCCTCAAGTACGCCACCGCTTTGATTCTGTAAAAAAGCTTGCAGAACTGGTATCTGTTCCGTGTGGTATTATTCCGCCCCAAGCATATACCCCACTAGGTGGACCGACGTTATTAAAAGCTGTAAATGAATTAATTCGTTAGGAGGTAGTGTTATGAATAAGTTTGTCTCGTTTCTTGAGAATAACTTATCTGGACCAATGGCAAGGCTGTCCGAGCAAAGGCATTTACAGGCAATCCGTGATGGGGTAATTTCAGCGTTACCATTTATTATCGTAGGGAGCTTCTTTTTAATTGTAGCATTTCCGCCACTTCCGAAAGGTAGTTTCATTTCGCTTTGGGCAGCGAAACATCAGGCGAGCATTTTAATACCATATCGTCTAACTATGTTTATTATGTCATTATATATAGCATTTGGTATAGGATACAATTTAGCGAAAAGTTATAAGTTAGATGCCTTATCAGGAGCACAGCTTGCAGTATGTTCATTACTTTTAACATTGACGCCTGAATTAATCGATAAAAAAGGATTTATGCTTCCGATGACAAATCTCGGAGGACATGGATTATTCGTTACGATGATCGTATCAATTTTATCCGTTGAGATTTTAAGGTTTTGTAAGAAGAGAAATGTAATGATTAAAATGCCAGAACAAGTACCGCCGTCTGTATCACGTTCTTTTGAAGCACTTATACCTGCTGCGTTCGTTATTATTATTATGAGTCTAGTTACTGTCGTTTTTAGTATTGATTTACATCATGTTGTTGATAAATTAGCGGCACCGTTAGTAAAAGCTGGTGATAGTTACTTCGGTGTGATCATTCCAGTATTTTTAATTACATTTTTTTGGTCGTTCGGTATACATGGTGTGTCGGTTGTTGGCACTGTTGCCCGTCCATTATGGGAAGTATACTTAGGAAAAAATGGTGAAGCAGTTGCTAGCGGGGCAGATCAGTTGCCATTCATTGCACCAGAACCATTATATCAATGGTTTATATGGATTGGTGGTTCTGGTGCAACGTTAGGGCTTGTATTAGCTATGATTGTATTTGGTCGATCAAAATATTCGAAAGCATTATCAAGAACTTGTATTGTACCTGGTATTTTTAATATTAATGAACCTGTTATTTTCGGATTGCCGATTGTACTAAATCCCATTTTAATTATCCCATTTATCATTACACCACTAGTAACAGCAACTGTTGCATACTCAGCAACTGCGATGGGATTTGTTACACCGACACATATAATGCCTCCGTGGACATTACCCGCTCCAATTGGTGCGTATTTAGCAACAGGTGGGGATTGGCGAGCGATTGTACTCGTATTTATAAACATAACAATTTCATTTCTTATTTATCTTCCATTCTTTAAAATGTATGACAAAAACATGCTTGAAATTGAGAACAATGGTGATGAAGAATCTGTGAATGCATAACGCATATACAGTAAATTATTAGTGATAGACAATTTGTCTATCACTTCTTTCATATAGAATTGAGAGAAGGTGAAAAGGAATGCATATAAAATTTAGTTATAAAGGAGTATTTTTACTACTATTTGGGGTGATTTGTTCGAATTTAATTTTTGTGCCTTTATTAAGAATGCTAAATCTATCACAAATGCATAGTATATGGTTGATTACAAGCATTGCGACAAGTGTTTTGCTTACGATAGTTGTTTCTTTCATTGATGGAACATTTGTATCGAAAGCACAGTTGTTTTTTAGATTTATATTGTTTTCAGTAGGATGTACGTTGTTTACTTATATGATTGTTTTTTAGCAAACGAAGCGTATCATCGTAATTCGAGTAATGTATCGAGCGCAACAGGTGCTAAGGAATCTGTGATTTTAGGGAATATAACATTCCCTCCAATACGAAGAGGAAAATGAGGCGAACATATGAAGTATATGATTGGAGTAGACGGTGGGGGAACGAAGACAGAGGCAATTGCATTTGATCGAGACGGAAACGAGTTTGCAAGAGGTACGTGTGGGTTTGGAAATATATTAATAGATTATGAAGAAGCATTTCTGCATATTATGGAGGCGATTGATCAATGCCAGAAAAATGTAGTGAATGGACACTGCGTTTGTATTTGCTTAGGATTAGCGGGTATAAGTGGAGTAAATGCAAATGAATTAACATTACGATTAATAAAGAAGTATGGAATAAAAGTTGAAGTTTTTAATGATGCAATGATTGCACATGCAGCTGCCTTAAAAGGTAAGGATGGAATTTTAACTATAGGTGGTACAGGTGCAATTTGTATAGGAAAGAAAGGCGAAGTGTACGAATATAGCGGTGGATGGGGACATATTTTAGGAGATGAGGGAAGTGGATATTGGATTGCATTACAAGCTTTAAAGAAAATGGCATTACAATTTGATCAAGGAGTTAGACTTTGTTCATTAAGCTTGAACATTCAAAATCAGTTTCAACTTTTAACACCATCGCATATAAAAAGTCTAGTATATACTTCTTCAAAAGATAAGGTTGCAGCAATCACACCATTAATTATTGAGGAAGCGAGAAATGGGAATGATAACGCACATGAAATTATAATGCAAGCTGGTAAAGAATTAGCGAGAATTACGGTAGATGTTTATAATAAGATGCAATTTGATTTACCTGCTTCAATTGCAGTAAGTGGTAGCATATTACGTTTAGTTCCTGAAGTATATGCTACATTTAAGAAGTGCTGTGAGGAAAGTATTGGAGAAGTTACATTTGTATCACAATCAGAAATGGCAGCGAAAGGAACATACTATTTATTGAAGGATAAATATTTTGCGTTGTAAATGGTTAAATGAGAATTTTTGTATGATTTGTAAAAATGTGATGTTAAAATATATAAAGGGATGTAGAGTAAGAAAAGTACAATATACGTAGTAATTGAATACTTTATATGTATTCCCATAAAGAAAGTGAATGATTACATGATTAATAGCATGCAGTTTTTGTATGTAGTGGCTTCTTATTTATTTGGAAACATATTGACCGCATATATATTAACAAAATGGAGACATAACGTTGATATTCGTGAAGAAGGAAGTGGAAATCCGGGCGCAAGAAATATGGGGCGAGTATATGGCAAGTGGTATTTCGTCGCTACATTTTTAGGTGATGCAATCAAAGGTGCAATAGTAGTTTATATTGCAAAATATCTTTTTGAAGATTCTACATTCATAATGTTAACATTATTGGCCGTTATAATCGGACATATTTACCCAATTTTGTTTAAAGGCAAGGGTGGAAAAGGCATCTCAACATTTATTGGAGGATTAATCGCATTTGATTATTTGATAGCGCTTACTCTCCTGGGTATTTTTATTATATTTTATTTAATATTCAAAGGATTTACGAAGCCGGGGTTAATTACAATCGCTTGTTTACCACTTTGCATGATTTTTTATGCTTACTCTATTGTTACGACTATTTTAAGTGCACTTATTATTGTACTTATTTTATATGTAAATCGAGAATAAAGTGAACCTTTAATAAGTGGGGGGAATCTCCACTTATGATTTTTATGAATTAGATAGTGAGGGATAAATAGAGATAAAGGAGATAGGACATGGGGTTAATTTATAAGGTTGCTGATCAAGCTTGGGAATTTGAAAGTATACATAAATTGAATTATAAAACATTTGTAGAAGAGATTCCGCAACATGAAGAAACAAAAGAACGTTTTCGTATAGATCGATTTCATGAAGAAAATACATATTTAATTTGTTTAGATGGGAATAAGTTAGTAGGTATGGTCGCGGTGCGGGGAAAACGACCATTTTCGTTAGATTATAAAATTTCAAATTTAGATTTTTATTTGCAAGAGCATGGAGAAAAAGTATATGAAATTCGTTTACTCTCAGTAGAACGTGAATATCGAAATGGAAGAGCACTGTTAGGCTTAATTCGCTTTTTACATCGTTATTTGCTTCTAAATGGATATGAATTAGCACTCATTTCCGCCACAACACGTGAACTTGCATTATATAAGCAAATGGGATTCAAACCTTTCCATACATTAGTTGGAACAGAAGAAGCAGCTTTCCAGCCAATGTATGTTACACCTGCTATGTTTGAAGAGTCGAGTACTGGAGGTATTATGAAGAAAGAATATACGTTTTTACCTGGTCCAGTAGACATTGAAGAGAATGTTCAAAAGGCATTTTCTGCTAAGCCTATTTCCCATCGTTCTAAGTCGTTTCAAGTAACGATGGAAAATGTAAAAAAACGATTACTTCAAATGACGAAAGTAAAACGTGTACAACTCATGTTAGGAACGGGGACGTTAGCGAATGATGCCATTGCTTTACAGTTACGTTCTTTAAAAGGCAAAGGGATAGTTTTAGCGAATGGGGAGTTTGGTAATAGATTAATCGGCCAGGCAAAACGTGTACATTTAAATTTTGATACGTATAAAAAAGAAATGGGAGAGCCGTTTATTTATACCGAATTAGAAAAAATAATGATAACTGGAAATTATGAATGGCTTTGGTTTGTTCATCATGAAACATCAACTGGAATGTTAAATAATTTAGAAGAACTAAATACTCTTTGTAAAAAGTATCAAATGAAACTATGTGTAGATTGTATAAGCTCAATTGGAGCAATACCAATAGATTTGAAAGATGTATATTTTGCAAGTGGTGTAAGCGGAAAAGCGATTAAATCATTTACAGGATTATCTTTCGTTTTTCATAATCACATTATAGAGAAAAATGAAGCAATACCCGCGTATATGGACATTGGTATGTATGAAATAAATGATAGCATTCCATACTCACATTCATGGAATTTAATTTATGCATTGCAAGAAGCATTGAAGAGATTTGAAGATGAAAAGACATTTTTAAAAATAAAAGAGACGTATGCTTATATTGAACAAGCTATTACTACTATGGGTTTAAAGCTTGTTTCACCTAAAGAACATGCCGCGTCAATTATTCTTACTGTTCAATTAAACGAAGGGCAGTCTTCTAAAGCAGTAGGCGATGCATTAGCATTACAAGGATATATTATCCATTATGAATCAGCATATTTACAAAATAATAACTGGATTCAAATAGCATGCCTTAATCACTATAAAGAACGTGATATGAAGAGGATGTTGAATTGTTTGCAGATGTGCGTATTAAAGTAGGGCGTGCATATATAATGAATGTTTCATAACATAGTTGGTTGCGTATAAAGGAGTTATTACTTAATAAAACGTAGGAGACTAGGATTAGATTATAAACAATTAGAAGGGGTGTTAGTATGATAACTAGAAAACTACCATTACATATAGAGGATATTAAAAAGGCTCAAAAAATTTTGGATAGAAATGCTCGTAAAACACCATTAGTTAAATCATTTTATTTGACTAGTAAAACGGGTGGAGAAATTCACTTGAAATTAGAGAATATGCAATTAACGGGTTCTTTTAAATTCCGAGGTGCATTTAATAAAATGTCGCAGCTTACAGATCAAGAAAAAGAGAGAGGAGTTATTGCATGTTCGGCAGGTAATCATGCACAAGGGATTGCTTTATCTGCTCATTTACTTGGTATTAAGAGTAAAATTGTGATGCCAGTTTCTGCACCTCAAGCGAAAGTTGAGGCTACTCGAGGATATGGATCAGAAGTTGTTTTATATGGTGAAACTTTTGATGATGCAAAAGCAAAATGTGAGGAAATTATAAGAGAAACGGGAGAAACATACTTACATCCATATGACGATGTAGAGGTAATGGCCGGTCAAGGTACAATTGGTTTAGATATCCTTGATGATATGTGGGATGTTGATACTATAATTGTACCAATTGGCGGAGGTGGAATTATTTCTGGTATTGCAGTTGCATTAAAATCTTTTAATCCATCAATTAATATTATTGGCGTACAAGCAGAAAATGTTCATGGAATGAAGGCATCTTATGATGTTGGGGAAATTGTGGAACATTACGATGCACCTACTATAGCAGATGGTTGTGCAGTTAAAATTCCAGGGAATTTAACTTTTGAAGTTGTAAAAGAATTAGTAGATGATATTGTAACAGTATCTGAAGAAGAGTTGGAAGTAGCAATGAAAGACTTATTACAACGCGGAAAAGCTGTCGTAGAAGGGGCTGGTGCTTTAGCTACCGCTGCTCTGCTTGCAGGTAAAGTTGATCAATATATTAAAGGGAAAAAAGTAGTAGCGGTTATATCTGGTGGGAACGTAGACTTGCAACGTATATCAAGTGTATGTGAGCATTTTTTTGTAGCTAATGAAGTAAAATGATATTTTAAATAAATTAGCATAATGAAAGAAGAGCTAAGAGAAACCATCTTAGCTCTTCTTTCATTATGCTTGTGCTGAAGTAAATAATGACTCCATTTTTAGTTTACTCTTTTCTCTAATTTCAGCATCCGCATGACGCATAACGTATTTATGCGCTACAGCGATTGCTAAAACATCATCTAATAAGCCAATCCCAATAATAGCAGCTATATCTGGAATAAAATCGATTGTTAATACGTAATAGGATAAAGCGGCTAATATTATGAGTTTGGCTTTAGTAGGTAATTCCTTCTTTTTCATTGTGTAGAATAAAATAATACTTTCATATACGCTGGATTTACCGAGGTTTGCCGAGCTTTTTTTGAACTTTTTCCACAGCGTCTGTTTCTCCATATAAACACTCCTTTTACAAAAACATAGATTTTTAAAAGGATTGACAAAGAAGTGAGGGAATAATCAATTTTATTGTTTTTCTTACTGTATATTTCCATAAGAATAGGAAATTACCTGTTCAAAAAAATATAATGTTTGTTATGCAACGACTCACGGTGTTTCGTTATATAGTAAAATATATGTGGATGATTCAGTTATTATTAAACATTTAATAAGCGGTATGGGGGAAGGAAAATGAAGATAATAGAACTGCCAATTGAATTCGAATATAACGGGAGAAAACAATGTATTTATCCGAGCTTAATTATATTAAACAATGAATTAACTTTAGTAGATACAGGTTATACAAATTTTTCACCTTTAATTGAAGATGCAATTTTAAAACATGGATACGAGATGAAAAACTTAAAAAATATAATTATTACTCATTATGATGACGATCATATAGGGTCTTTACACGATTTTAAAGTGAAATATCCTCAAATTAATATTATTGCTAGTGAAACTGAATCTAACTATATTAGTGGTGATATAAAATCAGAGAGATTGGTTCAAGCTGAAGAAATGCTAGAACGTATGCCAGATGAAGAAAAAGAATTTGGTGAATGGTTTATACAGCAGTTAAAAAATGTAAGACATATTTCTGTTGATGAAAAGGTATATGATGGTCAAATGATTTTGAATAATGAATGTCAAATAGTGGCGACGCCAGGACATACTTCGGGGCATATTTCATTATATTTCCCAAATTTGGACTGTGTAATTACGGGAGACGCAGCTGTTCAAGATAATCGAGAATTAGTAATTGCGAATCCGAACTTTTGTTTAGATATAGAAAAAGCGGAACAGTCTTTAAAGAAGATTAAAGATCTTAAAGCGGAAAGTTATTATTGTTATCACGGAGGGAAACTTACCAAATTAAATTAGTGTTCACTTTTATCACCCTGTAACTATATTTCCGGACATTTGTAATATATATGTATGGGAACTTATATGTTTAAAAAAAGTTATAGGAGGGGAGAATATGAGCTCTTTCTTTGATGTGATAGCAGATATAATTTTATTTTATCCTAGAAATGACATGAAATTAAAACATCATATTGTGAAGTTAAGCGAATTTGAGTGGTTTCGAAATCTACATGAAGATACGAAGTATACAAGTTTAATTTGGAGTAATAGAAAGATTAAGAAGTACATTTTATCTACTGCTAACATGGAAAAATTAATTAAATCCGAGCAAAAACAAAAGGAATTTGCCTATCTTGTACACGATGAATATAAAAAAAGAAGATAAGAATTTTTTTATTTTTCATATTTGGCGAAACAAATGGTACAATGAAAGCTAATGTGAAAAATAAGGAAAAGAAGTGGTCTATTTGAAAAACTTTTTAGAATTAGGAATTAGTGAAACTTTTAATCATACATTACGTGAAAATGGAATTGCGGAAGCAACACCGATTCAGGAGAAAGCGATTCCGGTTATACTGTCTGGTAAAGATATTATTGGTCAAGCAAAAACTGGAACAGGTAAAACACTTGCGTTCGTTTTACCGATTTTAGAAAAAATCGATCCAGAGTCTAGTGATGTTCAGGCTTTAATTGTTGCACCAACAAGAGAACTAGCACTGCAAATTACAGCTGAAATTAAAAAAATGCTTGTTCAAAGAGAAGATATTAATGTATTAGCGATTTATGGCGGACAAGATGTAGCGCAACAATTGAGAAAATTAACAGGTAATACACATATTGTTGTTGCGACACCAGGACGATTATTAGATCATATACGACGTGAAACAATTGATTTAAGTAATCTTTCAATGATTGTACTAGATGAAGCGGATCAAATGCTTTATTTCGGTTTCTTATATGATATTGAAGATATTTTAGATGAGACACCTGACAGTAAACAAACGATGCTATTCTCAGCAACGATGCCAAAAGATATTAAAAAATTGGCGAAACGTTATATGGAAGAGCCGCAAATGATTCAAGTGCAAAGTGAAGAAGTAACGGTAAATACAATAGAGCAGCGTGTCATTGAAACGACAGACCGCGCAAAGCAAGATGCACTTCGTTTTGTTATGGATCGTGATCAGCCATTTTTAGCAGTTATTTTCTGTCGTACAAAGGTTAGAGCAAGTAAGCTTTATGATGATTTAAAGGGATTTGGTTATAATTGTGCTGAACTTCATGGTGATATACCTCAAGGGAAACGTGAAAGAGTCATGAAGAGTTTCCGCGAAGCTAAAATTCAGTACTTAATTGCGACTGATGTAGCAGCTCGTGGACTGGATGTAGATGGTGTGACTCACGTATTTAACTATGATATTCCTGAAGATGTAGAAAGCTATATTCACCGTATTGGCCGAACAGGACGTGCTGGTGGTTCAGGTCTTGCAATTACGTTTGTTGCAGCGAAAGATGAAAGATTTTTAGAAGAGATTGAAAAAGTACTAGGTGCACCGTTGCAAAGACAAGTAATTGAACAACCGAAGATAAAACATGTAGATGAAAATGGAAAGCCGATACAAAAGCCGGCTCAAAAACCGAAGAAAACAGGTCAATATCGTCAAAGAGATAGCCGTGAAGGTTCAAGAAATAGCTCAAGAAATGATACAAGAAATAGTTCGAGAAATGATAACAACCGATCATTTAATAAGCCAAGCAATAAGAAAAGTAGTACAAAGCAAGGTCAGCAAAGACGCGGTCGTTAAATATTTATAATTTTAAAAGAGTCGTAAAAAATTGCGGCTCTTTTTTGTTTTTTTATAACGAAGTCGATATAAGTACAAGGGTGATTTTAATGAGCAAATTTAAAAATTTCATTCACCGTATTAAAAATAAATTTTAAAATTCATAAAGGAAATATAAAGTAGGGTGTCGTATATGTGCTGTAAGAGGAAACTTTTTACTAACTAAGCATATAATTCAAGTAGACCGACAGTCGGTCAATAAAGAAGGAGAACATGAATGAGAATTGTAAAGGAGTATGAAGAGCGTAGAAATGAGATTTTAGAAACAGCTGAAAAATTATTCGTTACAAAAGGCTATACGAAAACAACAGTAAATGACATTTTAAAAGAAATCGGTATAGCGAAAGGAACATTCTATCACTATTTTAAGTCGAAAGAAGAAGTGATGGATGAAATCATAATGAGGATTATTAAAGCGGATGTTGCTAAAGCGAAAGCAATCGTCTCTAATCCCAATATTCCAGTTTTAGATAAGTTATTTCGAATTTTAATGGAACAATCACCAAAATCAGGGGATATAAAAGAGAAAATGATTGAACAATTTCATCAACCAAATAATGCGGAAATGCATCAAAAAAGTTTGGTGCAATCAATTATATACTTATCTCCTGTGTTAACAGAGGTTTTAAAGCAAGGAATCGAAGAGGGGATATTTTCTACCCCATATCCTCAAGAAACGATTGAATTATTAATTTCCTCAGCGCAAGTCATATTTGATGATGGATTATTTCAGTGGAAGCCTGAAGAAATGATGAGGAGAGCTATAGCTTATATTAAAATGATGGAAGCATCTGTTGGAGCGAAGGAAGGGTCTTTTGATTATATGTTGGAGGTTTTAATCAAACAGAAATAGTAAATTTCTGTTTGATTACTATGGACCGACAGTCGGTCTAAATCGAATGAAGGGTGTGAGTATAATGTCAATTAGCACAAAATCTTCTATGAAAGATTTTCATTTAATGGTGACTGGGCAAACTATAACAATTTTAGGATCAACGCTCTTACGTTTTGCTTTGTCTTTATATGTGCTAGATATAACAGGGCGTGCAGATATATTTGCAGGATTATATGCAATAACGAGTATTCCATTTTTGTTGGCACCTCTCGGCGGAGCAATTGCAGATCGCTTTAATCGTCGTAATATAATGGTTATCTTTGATTTAATAAACACTGCGATTGTATTAGGTTTTATTGCTTTATTAATTAATGGCACTGTATCTATTATGTGGATTGGAATTGTTATGTTTCTATTAGCGGTTGTTAGTGCAATGTACGCCCCAGTTGTAATGGCAAGTATTCCGCAATTAGTCCCAGAAAAAAAACTAGAACAAGCGAATGGTATCGTAAATGGTGTGCAAGCATTATCTAATATTGTTGCACCTGTATTGGGAGGAGTATTATATGGCATCATTGGTTTGAAAATGCTTGTTATAATAAGTGGCCTTGCGTTTTTTCTATCAGCGATATTAGAAATGTTTATTAAAATACCATTTATAAAAAGAATGCAAGAAGACCATATCGTACCGACAATTGTAAAAGATATGAAAGAAGGATTTCTTTACGTTTTAAAACAACCATTTATTTTGAAATCTATGCTTCTTGCAGCGTTACTAAATTTAATTTTGACACCCTTATTTGTTGTTGGTGGGCCTATTATTTTGCGAGTAACTATGCAAAGTAGCGATACGATGTACGGAATCGGGATGGGATTAATCGATTTTGCTACAATATTAGGTGCATTGTCAATCGGTTTCTTTGCTAAAAATCTGCAGATGAAAACACTGTATTATTGGATGTTTGTTATTGCTTTATTAGTTCTACCAATGGCGTTATCAGTTACACCATTTATCCTTAGTATGGGACATTATCCACCATTTATCCTCTTTATACTTTGTTCTATTTTTATCGCAATGATTATGACAATCGTCTCCATTTATGTAATTACCGTTGTACAAAAGAAAACACCGAATGAAAATTTAGGGAAAGTAATGGCAATCATAACAGCAGTGTCTCAATGTATGGCACCAATTGGGCAAATTGTATATGGTTTTATGTTTGAAGGGTTTAGTTTAAAAATTTATTTACCTATATTATGTATTAGTTTCATATTGATAATATTAGCTTTTGTAACTAAGAAAATATTACGGAATGAGGGGAACTAGTTTGATATGATTAGGCGAATGTTAAAAAGGGATTTCTCTCAAAATAAAATGATTTTCGTTATTTTATTTACGTTTATAATACTATCGTCTCTTTTAATGGCTAGTGCTTCAAGTATGGTTGTAAACCTGTTCAGTTCAATGGATCAATTATTTAAACAATCAAATGCACCTCACTTCGTACAAATGCACGCTGGAGAAATAAATCAAAAATCAATTGATTCTTTTGTAGCGAAAACACCATTTGTAAAAGAACAGCAAACGGCTGAAACAATCCTAGTGAATGGATCTAATGTTTTCATAAAAAGTAAAGAGCATGCAGAACAAAATAGTGTAATGGATATAAGTTTCGTTAAACAAAACACTTCTTTTGATTTTCTATTAGATTTAAATAACAAAGTAATAGATGTTTCAAAAGGTGAAATTGGTGTGCCGATTTATTATATGCAAAAGTATGATTTGCATATTGGAGATAAAATATGGATTGTAAAAAATAATATTGAACTGGAATTTACAATTTCAACCTTTGTTCGTGATGCTCAAATGAACCCATCAATTGTTAGTTCGAAGCGATTCGTAATAAGTGATGAAGACTTAGAAAGAGTAAAAAGAAATGTTGGAGAAAGTGAATATCTTATTGAATTTCAGCTAACAGATTTAAATAAAATAAACGAATTTGAAAATATATACCAGTCATCGAACTTACCTCAAAAAGGACCCTCTATTACTTATTCTCTCTTTAAAACTCTCAATTCGTTAACTGATGGAATAATAGCAGCAGTACTTATGTTAATAAGTGTATTATTAATGCTAATCGCAATTTTATGTATTAGATTTACGATTATTACGTCTATGGAAGAAGATTATCGTGAAATAGGTGTTATGAAAGCGATCGGGATTCAAAATAAAGATATTCAAAAACTGTATGTAACAAAATATGTTGTTATTTCTGCTAGTGGCTGCATATGTGGATATATTCTTTCACTATTTGTTACAAAAGTCTTTACCACTAATATCGTACTTTATATGGGTGTGACAGATAAGGGTATTTTACATTATATCGTGCCCATGATAGCTACATTATTAATGTTTGTAGCTGTTATACTGTTCTGCCGACTTATTTTGCGGAATTTCAGGAGAATTACAGCGATGGATGCTTTAAGAACTAGAGATAGGATAGGAATAACAAAGTATAGTAAATCTTTTTCGCTCTATCAAACTAACATTTCAAATGTAAATATATTTCTTGGTATACAAGATGTAGTGAAGCGATTTAAGTTATATCGAGTATTAAGTGTTGTTTTAATAATAGCGGTGTTTATGATTATTGTTCCAGTTAACTTTTTGTATACAATTAAGTCACCGCAGTTTGTGAATTATATGGGGACAGGAAAAAGTGATATACGAATAGATTTACAGCAGTCAGAAGATATAGAGAAACGATTTAAAGACGTATTATCGTATATACGAAACGATGATGATGTGAAAAAATACGCAGCATTTGTGACGAGTGCATTTAAATTGGTGAACGATGAGGGGGCATATGAAAATATAAATGTAGAAGTTGGAGATTTTACTAAATTTCCACTAGAGTATGTTGAAGGTATGGAACCAAAAAATGAAAATGAGATTGCTCTTTCTTATATGAACGCAAATGAATTAAAAAAGAATGTAGGTGATGAGTTAGTTCTAATGGTAGAAGGAAAAGAAAAAGAGCTAACTGTAAGTGGGATATATCAAGATGTGACGAATGGTGGAAAAACAGCTAAGGCGAACTTACCATATAACAAGGAAAATATATTATGGTTTATTGTAAATATAGATATAAAGCCTACAGTGAATATGCAAGAAAAAATGGAAGAATATAAACAAAGTTTTTATTCCGCGAAAATAACAGATACGAATGAATATTTGTCTCAAACTTTAGGAGAGGCAATTAAACAATTACAACTTGTGACTCAAGTTGCAATTATGATTGCTATAACGATATCTATTTTAATTACTGCAATGTTTTTTAAAATGTTATTGGCAAAAGACTCCTCACAAATTTTAATTATGAGAAGTATCGGGTTTTCTTACAAAGATATTCGTATGCAATATGTAACTCGTTCTATGGCCATTGTATTAATTGGTATCGTAACAGGAACATTTATAGCTGCTACGTTTGGAGAAATGCTAGTAAGTTTGTTAGGTTCCTTTATGGGAGCTGCTCACATAAAGTTTGTAGTCAATCCGGTCGTTTCTTATGTAATATGTCCAGCTATTCTGTTTATAGCAGTATCCGCAACAACACTTTTCAGTAGTTTTACTGTGAAACAAACAAATGATTTAAAAGTAAATGGAGAATAGGAGGTGTGTAAATTGAAAAAAAATTTAGAAGTAAAACAATTAAATAAAATATATTCAATAGATGGAAATAGATTTTGCCACGTGCTTAAAAATATAGATTTAGAGATTAATGAAGGAGAGTTCGTATCGGTCATGGGACCTTCTGGTTCTGGAAAATCGACGTTACTTTATAATATTAGTGGTATGGATCGGATGACTTCAGGAAGTGTGAAAGTTGCTAGTAAAGATATATCATTTATGAATGAGGAATCGTTAGCAAAATTACGGCTCAGCGAAATGGGATTTATTTTTCAGCAGAGTAATCTTCTTAGAAATTTGAATCTTTTTGATAATATAGTTTTGCCTGCGTATTTAGCAAAAGTTGAGAGTAGGAAAATAATAAATAAACGTGCACTTGAGTTGATGAAGAAAACGGGAATTAGTCAAATTGCAACTAATAATATAACTGAAGCATCAGGAGGACAATTACAAAGGGTATCTATTTGTAGAGCGCTCATAAATAAACCTAATATTATTTTTGCTGACGAACCAACGGGTGCTTTGAATTTAAAAACGACAGAAGAGGTAATGAATTTTTTAGCAAATATAAATCGTACGGGAACTACAATTATGCTAGTTACTCATGATGTAAAGATAGCAGCTAAAACAGAAAGAGTTCTTTTTATGGTGGACGGAGAAATTGTTAGCGAAATAAGAATGGGTAAGTATAGGAACAATGATTTGAAAGAGCGAGAAGAGAAGCTGTTAAAATGGTTGACAGAAATGGGATTTTAATAATCTTTTAGTATGAATTTAAAAGAATATGTATCATTAGCTCCTATTGTAATTAGGAGTTTTTTCTTTGTCTAAAAGTCTAAAATTAGATATAATAATTTTCTGAATATTTAAAAGGAGTGGTTTTAATGAAAAATGAAACGTTACGCACACAAGAAGATATTTTAAAAATGTTGGATTCATTATTAAGACCTGCAGAACCGTTTTGGAATGAATTTTATGCGAATAGAGAAAAGGATGTTCCGTTTTTTGAAAATGTTCCCGATGAGAACCTAGTTTCGTATATACAAAAAGAATGGGTTTCCAAGGGGAAAGTGTTGGAGCTTGGATGTGGTCCAGGAAGAAATGCAATTTATTTAGCGACTGAGGGATTTGATGTAACAGCGGTGGATTTGTCTATAGAAGGCATTAGTTGGGCGAAAGAGAGGGCATTAGAAAAAGGAATAGAAATTCACTTTATTTGTGATTCAATTTTTAATTTAGATGCTCAAAATGAATTTGATTTTGTATACGATTCGGGTTGTTTGCATCACATTCCGCCGCATAGAAGAATGAATTATGTGGATTTAATTAAGAACTCATTAAAATCGGGTGGTTATTTCGGATTAACATGTTTTGCAGCAGGTGATTTAGATGAGCGAAATGGATCAGAAATAACTGATTGGGACGTATATAGAGGATGGAGTTTACAAGGTGGACTTACATATTCAGAAGAAAAATTAAGAGAGATATTTAAAGAATTTGAAGTAATTGAAATACGAAAGATGAAACAAATTGAACAGCCGAATGAACTGTTTGGAGAATCATTTCTTTGGACAGCATTATTTAAGAAGAAATAAAAAAGTAGATAATTGACAAACTCATCGTTTTTATAGACAATACACTTATAAGAATATATGTTCGGTTTTGTTATCCGATGTATGTTTTGCATAAATACATAACAAGGGGATGTCTCTAAATGAGTAACACAAATCAAAAAATCACTACGTTTTTAATGTTTGAGGGCAATGCTGAGGAAGCGATGAATTTTTACACGTCGCTATTCGATCAATCAGAAATTGTAAGTATCTCTCGTTACGATGCAAATGGACCTGGTAAAGAGGGAACTGTAATTCATGCAACTTTTACGTTAAATGGACAAGAGTTCATGTGTATTGATAGTTTTGTAAAGCATGATTTTACATTCACTCCAGCTATGTCTCTTTATGTAACTTGTGAAACGGAAGAAGAAATTGAAACGGTTTTTAATAAGTTAGCACAAGATGGAGCAATTCTTATGCCTTTAGGTTCCTATCCATTTAGTAAAAAGTTTGGCTGGTTAAATGATAAGTATGGTGTGTCTTGGCAGTTAACTCTTGCTGAATAAAATAGAAAAAGTGTAGCTTATTTAATAGGTTCAGTTAAGAGGTTGAAAATTAAAATAACATTAAAAAAGGCGTTCCAACTGTCAACAGGTATGGAAGGCTTTTTTGTTGGTATATCAATCTTTTTTTGAAATTGGCAATTAAATATCGCTAATGTATTTCTAAAGGTCAATGACTGTTGCACCAATGCCTTTATGTAGCAAGACTGTCTATTAGAGAAAAGTTACATTTATGAAAACTTTACCCCAAAGGTATGCCTATTAAACCTTGACCAACCTTCGGATATATTACAATTTGTGCATGACCTATAAAACCAAGAATGGTCAAAAATTGACTCCCGAACAACGGATTGGTTGACTGATAAGAAGTTTTCCGTGAAAGAGATCGTTTATTTTAAATGAATTGAATAGTCGTTGAATTTTGTGTCTATTTAGAATTTTTTTATAGTTACTTTCATTTATCTGTTAAAATAAATATAGACAACTATGTATTTACTATCTGGTAGGTTAATAGAAAAAGGGAATGTATAAACAGTTAATAATCTTACACTTAAATTGCAACTAGATTGTTAGGAGGAATAATCATAATGGATACTACACAACAAAATAGTACCGCATGGGATAAGAAGGTTGAAGAAGGCTCTAGATACACTCAGCCTGTAAGTAGCGAGGTTATTGAAAGAAGTAAATCAGGTGAATGGGAAATCACGGTCACCACGGAAAAATCAGTTCCTAGAGATTGGTTTCCAAAGTCATTAGAGGGATTAAAGATACTTTGTTTAGCATCAGGTGGAGGGCAACAAGCACCAGTTCTGGCTGCTGCTGGAGCAGATGTAACAGTTACTGATATATCTAAGAAGCAATTGGAGCAAGATGAAAAGGTAGCAAAACGGGATGGTTTGACTTTAAAAACAGTACAAGGAGATATGTCAGACCTTAGTGATTTTGAAGATGAATATTTTGATATTGTCGTAAATCCTGTTTCTAATTTGTTTGTAAAAGATGTTCATCTTGTATGGAATGAAGCTTCAAGGGTTTTAAAGAATAAAGGTATTCTTATTTCTGGATTTACAAACCCTTTACTATGGATTTTTGATGACAACCAAGAACGAAAAGGTATTCTTGATGTTAAACATTCAATACCTTCATCAACATTGGATTATTTACCAGAGGATGAGGTTCAAGATTACATCAATTCAAATCAAACAATAGAATACGCACATACTCTAGAAGACCAAATCCAAGGTCAAATTGAAGCTGGCTTTGTTATAACGGGTCTTTATGAGGATGATTTTGGTGGAACAAGGATATTAGATAAGCATATTAAAACGTTTATTGCTACAAAAGCTATAAAGTTAAAGGTTGATTAAAAATTTTAGCTTGTTACACGGGGCTTTAGCCAAAGAAGGTTCTTAAAAACAGTGAAAGTTCAATATATGTCAAAAAGGATGGCACCTGCCATCCTTTTTCGTGTGTATTTTGAGTGTCAAAACAAGTTTTATCCCTCTTAACTGAAGCCGTAATATAAATAGGCCACGCTTTTTTATATTAAGAATTTTGCTTGCCGAATCTTTTTCCAAGTTTAGCTAACAGCTCAGGTTGATCCCCTTGGCTCATTACAACTTCAATAAAGATAAGTCGATCCATATTAAAAGTTATTTTAGATAAGACTTCTACCAACTCTGTTTCATTTTTTACTTTAAATGTGAGACTTTTTTCTTCTGATCCGAATACGTTTGGAAATTTATCATAATCCCACATTTGTATATCATTATACGGTTGATTTGGGCCGTGAATCGCACGTTCAACAGTATATCCATTATTATTGATTAAAAATATAATTGGTTTTAAATTGTGATGTAGTATAGTAGATAGCTCTTGAACAGTTAACTGAAAAGAGCCATCACCAATAATTAAAATGTTCCGTCGTGATAAATCAGCGAGCTGTGTTCCAAGTAGAGCAGGTAATGTATAACCGATGGATCCCCATAATGGTTGCCCTACGTATGTAGTGTTGTTTGGTAAAGGGATAGAGGCGCTACCAAAGAAAGGTGTTCCTTGTTCTGCAATTAAGACATCGTTTTCTTTTAAAAAATGATACATTTGTTGCCAAAAACGTTTTTGTGTAACCATTTGTACTTTTGGATTGAAATCTTCAGTTATAGATGACGATTCTGAGATAAATGGCTTAATTTCAAGATTTTCTTCATTACGATGCTCGATTGAATCGCTTAAATGTTGTAAAACATCTTGCATAAGAACAGGCCCGTATTTTTTATCTATAATTTTCACAGTATAGGGATGGATTTCAATAACTTGCTCTTTCGTAAAACCTTGTGTAAAACCACCGGTAATAGTATCAGTTAATTTCACACCGATACTAATGATACAGTCAGATTCATCAATTCTGTTTCGTAAGTAGGCTGAGCTAACATCACCACTATAAATCCCTATAAATTGAGGGTGTTTTTCAGGGAATATACCTTTTCCCATACTTAACGTTGCGATAGGAAACCCCGTTTTTTCTACGAAATGCTGTAAATCTTCTTCAGCATGAAATCGGGTCACTTCAAAATCTGCTAAAATAACAGGTTTTTTTGCACTATTTATTATTGAAGTGGCATGTAGAAGCATTTTATCCGATGCTTTTTTATTACTTAAAATGGGTTTGTTTAAAATTGGTTCCGTAGGTTTATTAATTGGCTTATTATATACATCAATCGGTAAATTAATATGAACTGGACGTTTTTCATTCCAACATGCACGAAGTACACGGTCAATTTCCTCAGCGGCATGTTCAGGGGTTAAATTTGTTTGTGCTACAGTGATCTCACGATACATATTTGAAAAGTGATCGAACTTTCCATCACCTAAAGTATGATGAACGAGTTCTCCATTTTCCATTACCTTTGTTGTTGGCGTACCAGTTATTTTTATAACAGGAACGTTTTCTGCATATGAACCAGCAATGCCGTTAATTGCGCTTAATTCTCCAACACCAAAAGTGGTAATAAGAGCAGCTATACCTTTTATACGGGAATATCCATCTGCTGCATATGCAGCATTTAATTCATTGCAATTTCCAATCCATTCTACATTTTTATGTGCAATCACATCATCTAAAAAGGCAAGATTATAATCACCAGGAACACCAAATATATGCTCAATTCCTAATTCATGTAGTCGATCTAATAAATATGTACTTACAGTGTATTGCATTTTCATGTGAATCATCTCCTAGTTGTTTTAGGTTATTGTAATTAACTATTAAACACACTCAAAAAGGTTAAGTGCCTTGATTAAAATATTCATTACTGAATTGTGGTATAATTTACATGTAGGGGGAAAGTAGATGACACAACATAAAGAAGAACAGATGAATGAAGCATTAGCATTATTTTACTTTGCATATAAAACTTTCACAGAAAAACCAGATGAAATTATAAAAGAATACGGTATACAGCGTGTACATCATAGAATACTGTTTTTTATTGCTCGTTTTCCAGGGATTAGTGTAAATGAGCTGCTATCGCTGTTAGAAATAAGTAAACAAGCTCTTCACGGACCATTACGCCAACTGTTAGAAAAGGGACTGATTGAGAGTAATGAAGCTACACATGATCGTCGTGTGAAACAGCTATCTTTAACAGAAAAGGGTGCAGATTTAGAGAGAAAGCTGAGCGATGTTCAAAGACAGCAAATGGGAGCTATTTTTTCAAAGTTCGGCGGAGCTTGTGAAGACAATTGGCATCAAGTTATGAATGAAATGGCGAATAGTCGTTCAGGTTTTGATGCATGGATGTCGAAAAGGGAAATACCAGTCGATCAAAAATAACGAGAAAAAATATCTGTTTTTATAGTGTGAAAAAGAACAAATTTTATCCATGCATTTGGCAAATATGGATAAATCATAGTATGTATGGATAAAAAAATTACATTGCCAAAAACTTTATATGTGTACGTATTAGAACATTAAAAATTCATATTTCCGAGAGGGGAATTATAATGATAAAACTTGTACTTATTCGTCACGGACAAAGTTTATGGAATCTTGAAAATCGCTTTACAGGATGGACAGATGTAGATTTATCAGAGAATGGGTTAAGTGAAGCAAGAGAAGCAGGGGCAATATTAAAGGAAAACGGATATACTTTCGATGTTGCTTATACATCTGTGTTAAAACGAGCAATCCGGACTTTATGGATTGTTCTACATGAAATGGATCTTACTTGGGTGCCTATACATAAATCATGGAAATTAAACGAAAGACATTATGGAGCACTACAAGGATTGAATAAAGAAGAAACTGCAAAGAAATATGGAGAAGAACAAGTTCATATATGGAGAAGAAGTGTTGATGTGAGACCACCTGCTCTTACTGAAGATGATCCTCGATATGAGGCGGCTGACCCAAGATATAAAACACTCAAAAAAGGTGAATTTCCATTAACTGAATGTTTAGAGGATACGGAAAAAAGAGTACTTGATTATTGGCATTCAGAAATTGCACCGTCATTAAAAAATGGTGAAAAAGTAATTATTTCATCACACGGTAATACAATTCGTTCGCTAGTAAAATACTTAGATAATCTTTCAAGTAATGGAGTAGTATCATTAAACATTCCGACTAGCATTCCGCTCGTTTATGAACTAAACGAAAATTTACGTCCGATTCGTCATTATTACTTAAGTATGGACGGAGAAGTACCTGAAGGGGAAATTCCGAAACATATTTCTTTTTAACATGAAAATTTGAAACGCATGCTTGTCTACATATACAATGTAGATTCATGATAAAAGACGTGGCCTCTTTCTAATGTATATGCGATGTAGCTAATTTTAGAAGGTTGTCCACGTCTTTTGTCATAAAGAGAGCTGCTTGCGCATGTAATGATATCGTGAGTAGTTTTTGAATGGAGGGTGATGTGATTGACGATCTCTAACATTCGAATCGGCTTATTTATTCTAGCAATCGTCTTTGTCGTTCTTATTTTCTTTTATTGGAAAAATGAAGAATTGTATGAGGAGAAGAAACAACGAATTCGAAAAACTTGGTATGGATTATTCATAACATCAGTCACAGTTTATTTCATGATAAAAGGAATCGATTTAACCCTCTGGAAAAACTTATTAATGTTCACCGCGATGGTAATTTTCGTTGATATTGCATTCATTTTGACACCTAACATTTCAGAAATATGGGGTGCGAAATTTAGCGATATCGGAAAGACGGTCCAATCAATTAAACGGTCATTAATTGCTTCAAAAGCGAGAGGAGAAATATACACGACAATTATTCAAAATGTAAATCCAGCAGTATTCGGTACAATGGAATGGCATACGGAAGAGGCATATACAAAAAGTCTAAACGAATTTTTAGATTCATATGGGGAAAAAGTTGGAGCGAAAATTGTTGTATTTGAAGCAGCAAATGAATTAAATACGAATTTCCGTGGTATTCGCTCTCAATTTAGTATTACAATACCTTTAGAATATATAGAGCAATTGAATGAACAAAAAGCAGTTCAAGTAGAGAACGTTGGGATTATACCAGCAAAAATAGTTAGTGATGTTTTCATTGTTATTGATGGGAAGAAGAATAATCTACAAGATCGAGATTTTGAAAATGTATATAATTTAACAATACATCATAGTTATTTTAGTAAATAAGGACAGAATCGTTTTCTGTCCTTTTCTTCTATACATAAATTCAGAACAAAATCCGACAAAGTTGAATAAAATTGGACAATCATTCCTACACTAGCACGTAGAGGTGATTGTAGTGATAAAAGATTATGACAATGATTTTTTTAAAGAAGAAAATGAAGATACAACAGATTTTTCTTTAATAAAAGGAGATACTTTACAACAAGTAGAAGAGTTAGAAGAAGAATTAAAAAGAAAATCATAAGTGTACACTCTGTCTGCATTTGCTATATAATATAAATACAAGGTTGTATCTTTTTATAAAGGGGGAGAAGAGATGGCAGAATTAAATGTACAAAAATCTTCGTTTTTTAAAGAAAAAAAAGAAGAAGCAAATACAGATTTCTCTCTTGTGAAAGGTGCATTAACGGAAAATATAAATCGTTTAGAAAAGCTTATGAATAGTAATAGTTCGAAATTTATACATGTGAAAAAAATAAAAGAAAATGCATAGGCATTTTCTTTTATTTTTTATCCTGCTATTTGTGGCCTAATAATCAGTGTGGGATGAACAGAAAGCACACTGATTAAAGTCTCATTTTATTTAACATTAAACTTTCCTTTTACTTTTTTAGGTAAATCTGCTTCCTGAATTTCCTCATAGGATTTCACTTCAATAGATGATATTTCATTCTTATCTGTATCCTCTTGATCTACATAAAGGCGTAAAAACGCGTTTTCATTTAATTTATGGTCGTTTTCTTTTTTTGTACTTCTAAATGTAATTTGTTTTTTCACTCCGTCTTCATCATATGCGGGCAACGTGTAGTTCCGTAAGCTTCTACCTTCTACTTTTTCGATAGCGCCTTCGCCTTTTATCTGTATGTAATATACATCTTTACCAATTCTATTCAGTGATGCTCTCTCACAGCCGATAGTAAAACTAGTAAATAATAAACATAGTGTAAGAATAGCTGAAAACTTTTTCATTTTCTTTATCTCCTTCAATTTGTTTCTTTGAAAAGTATACGACTATTTTCTTATTAGAAAAATTGATTTTGATTACAACACCCTTACAATGTTGTAAGAGTATAAGGTATAGAATGAAGAAGGATTAAATTGAACCGTTCATAACAAATTTTAAAACGTTTAAAGAAAGGTAAAATAATGAATCATGGTATAATAATAAAGGACTTACATAATATTTTTTTATTTTGAGAGGAGCTTGAAAAATGTATTCTACTTTAGAACAATTAACAAAGCACCCTGTATTTTATCATTTTGCAGAAATTTCAAAGATTCCTAGAGGGTCAGGTAATGAAAAGGAAATTAGTGATTATTTAGTGAGTTTTGCGAAAGAGCGTAACTTAGAAGTGATTCAAGATGAAGCATTAAATGTCATTATTAAAAAAGAAGCAACTGCTGGCTATGAAAATGTTCCAGCTATTATCATTCAGGGGCATTCTGATATGGTATGCGAAAAAAACCAAGCAACAGTTCATGATTTTGAAAAAGATCCGATTGAATTAAGAATTATTGGAGATATGTTATATGCAAACGAAACAACTTTAGGTGCTGATAACGGTATCGCTGTTGCATATGCATTAGCTTTATTAGATTCAAAAGATATTCCGCATCCAGCTTTAGAAGTTGTTATTACAACGGAAGAAGAAACGACAATGGGTGGAGCTTTCGCTGTTGATCCAAATCATTTTGACGGAAAGATTTTTATTAATATCGATTCTGAAGAAGACCATAAATTACTTGTAAGTAGCGCAGGTGGTGCGAAAGCGGTTGAAACAATTTCGGTAATTTGGGATGAGACACCAGTGGATATGGACGCATATCGTCTATATGTCGGAGGACTTAAGGGCGGACATTCTGGTATGGAAATTGATAAACAGCGCGGAAATGCGAACAAAGTACTAGGACGAGTTTTACGTGATTTATCAACTAATATTCAATTTGATATAAGTGACGTACACGGCGGATTAAAAACAAATGCAATTCCGCGTGAAAGTGTAGCTACAATTTTATTACGTCAAGATGATGTGCAGCAAGTAGAAGAAAAGTTAAAATCATGGACACGAGTATTACAAGAAGAAATGCGCGCTGTTGATCCAGATGTTCATGTTACACTTACAAAATTGGATGAGAAAATAGAAAAAGTATTTGCTAAAGAAACACAAAAACAGCTTATTTCATCATTATTCTTAATTCCAAATGGCATTCAAAGTATGAGCATGGATATTAAAGGTCTTGTAGAAAGTTCAACAAATTTAGGAGTTATTGAAACATTGCAAGATGAAATTAAATTACGAAACGAAGTAAGAAGTTCTGTAAGTAGTTTAAAACAACATATTGCAGATGAAATTAAATATATTGCCGAATTAGTGGGGGCGACATTTGAAAAAGAGTCAGAGTATCCAGAGTGGCCATACAATCCAAACTCACAGATTCGCAATTTATTTGAAAAGGTGCATCAAGAGAAATACAACAAAGACGCTGAAATCTTTGCTGTACATGCAGGAATTGAATGTAGTGTATTCGTTCAAAAGATGCCTGAATTAGATGCGATTTCATTTGGTCCAGATATTTTCAACGTCCACACTCCGGATGAACATATTAGTATTTCTTCTGTTGTGAATAACTGGGGATTCTTCATTGATGTAATGAAGGGGACGAAAGAATTAGCTAAGTAATAAACGATGAAATGAAAAGCAGACTATAAAAAATGAACTAATTCCATAACGTTAGACTGCGTATTTCATTCGCCATCCTTTAGGGCATGAGTTCGGTATTCAACCGACTCATGCCTTTTAATTTTGACTTAACCCGATTGTGATAATAATGGATACATTTTTCAAACTCTTGTTTAAAGTGTTCTATACTCTCAAACGCTGTTAAATAAACAATAATTAGATTGAATAATACCAAAGAAATTTTCAATCTTTCTCTATCTGTATTTAACCTAGAATACAAAATTTTTTCATTTTTATTACCGGCTATATTTGAAAAAATAGTATGTTTTTTATCTCAAATTAATTATATCTATAAATTTAAGAAAAATTCTGTTATAAGATGCATCAGTGCAAGTTATTAAATTCTTTATCGGATTTATGTCAGTTACAGTCATATATCTAGTAAGCAAATGACCATCTCTATAATAAGTAATCAATATCTTCTCTTCAGAAAGAAATGAACATAATAACTTGTTTTCAATAATTTCTTGTTCGTCTTGGGTTAATGTAGGGCGCTCCACTTTTGTTTGTTTTTTAACAATCTTACCAATACCGATGAATTTCTTCGGTACCGAAGCGAATGGAGTCCGCTTAACCATTTCTTTTCCTTTTGGCATATTTGTATCGTTCATGCTATATATCTCCCTAATTGCTATTAATAACTGTATCATTATATCAAATTTTGGAGATGTTGGGATTGTTTATGTAATTATAAAATAAACATTTAGAGGTTTTTTGCTCCTTATAAAATCAAATATCAGATATTATTGATCCAAACTAGTGGTTACTCTTTGTAGTCATGCGGATTCTGTGTGTCTGTCTACACCTCCACATGTTAATCGTGTTCATTGGGGATTTGATAATCCAGCAGGTAAAGAATGGTCTGAATTCCAAAGAGTACGCGATCATTAGAGATCTCGACCTAATTCGAAACTATGGAAAAGGAGAAAAGGTCATTAGATTGCTCGCAGAAAATAAAAGTGATGGTAGTATTAGTGCGTCTCATCTTTATTTTTGGAAACATTATAGTGCAAATAAAAAGGTTAGAGAAGCTAATTCTCTAACCTTTTTATATTAATGCCTGAAATATTAAAAGTGGTGGAGTTACCCAAATAATAAAAGTTTATCGGCTCTTCCATTTTTATTTATAGCTTAAACTCATTATATTTCGCCATTTATAGATGCACCTTTATTTGAAAATAAAGGTGCATCTATAAACCCATAATGATAAACTAAAATACCTAATTCCACTCTAGAATTAATATGCCATTTCTCTTTAATATGATTAATAATCGTTGAAATTCTTCTAGGGCTAACATATATTTTACTGGAAATTTCTGCATCCGTTAATCCTTGTGCTACATAAATAGCCACTTCTAACTCTCTTTCGGTTAACATTTTGTTCATAAAATAAGCTCCTCCGAAATGATTAAAATAAAAATCAAAAGAAACTATTATTTGAAATAAAGCTAAAAATCATATTCAATACCCTTTATTCCTTTTAAGTGTAATAATTTCTCTCATTGCGATACAAGTTTGTAAAAGAAACTATAAATCAATATAATTAGTAATTGCAACTATACTAATTTTACATTACATTAAAAGTTAGAAAATATTCTTATACTCATAAATTGTTACATTTGAGGGGGAAAAATGGAATTCTACAATCTCGGTAGTATTATTAAAGAACTTAGAAAGAAAAAAAATATATCACAATCTGAATTATGTCATGGAATATGTTCACAAAGTCAAATTAGTAAGATAGAAAAAGGTAGTATTTATCCATCTAGCATATTGTTGTATCAATTATCTGAAAGACTTGGTATTGATCCGAATTATATATTTGCGCTAACTCAAAACAAAAAATTAAAATATATAGAAAATGTAAAATGTGTAATAAGAGATTGCATAAAGCAAAAACAATATAAAGAATTGTATGAAATAGTGAAAAAAGAGAAAAACGAAAATAATTTCCAGTCAAAAGAAGATAAACAATTTCTAATATGGCATGAAGCAATTGCTATATTTAGGGTGAATAGATCAACAAAAACTGCTTTAAATCTTTTAAATAATGCATTACAACTAACTGTAACCAATGCTGATTTTTTATCAGAAAGAGAAATAGATATTATGCAGACAATGTCTATATTTCATGGGGAAAACAAAGAATACGAAAAAAGTATTAATATACTAAGAAAATGTTTAACTAATTTTAATAAGTTAGATTTTCCTAGAGATAAAGAAATTAAATTAAAAATCATTTTTAATTTAGCAAAAACTTTAGGCCAGACAAATCAACATGAAGAAGCAATAAAATACAGTGATATTGGTATCAAATTAGCTATTAATCTAAATACTTTCTACCTATTAGGTGAATTATACTATGGAAAAGCTTGGAATTTATTGCGGCTTAAACAACCTAATGAAGAAGATGTTGCTAATAACATGAAAAAAGCATTATTTATATTTGAACTAACAGAAAAAGAACATTATATAAAAATGATTAGAGATAAATATATTGAAAAACAAGAATAAAAAAGAGACAACTTTGATATGAACTATCCTTTATTGTAATTTATTTTTTGAAAAAATTGCTGTAATACGAACTATTCCTTATTGAGGTTTACTGTTAAACTAATTGCTGTAATAGTAGATAAAAATAAAGGGTGGCATTTTATGAAATCAAGAGGGATTACTCGTAAAGCCGATAGCATGGGGCGTATTGTTATTCCAATGGAAATAAGACGGAGTTTAGGAATTGTAGAAAAAGATGCTCTAGAAATGTTTGTGGAAGAGGATCAGATTATTTTGCGGAAATATCAATCTTCACAAGCTTGTGCAATCACAGGTGATATTTCAGACAGGAATATATCGTTAGCGAATGGAAAGATTGTTGTAAGTCCAGAGGGAACAGAACTGTTAATAAAGAAGTTACAGCAATATCTTTTAAAATAAAAGATTAGTAAGAACTTTAAAATAGATTATAGTGCGAAGAAAGTCCCCTAAATGATAGAGGACTTTCTTTATTACAAACATAGGTTGTTCGATTTTTATAAAAAGGGGGAAATTACACAAGATAATTATTTAATGCTGTTTTCGCATATATGGTTGCTTTCTTGGACGTATTGTATGAAGGTTGGTAGTTTGGATATGTGGTTAGATGTGAATGAGCTAACAAAAGAAGAGCAAATGGAACAATTTAAAGCATTGAATTTAGGTTTTCGATTGAATAGCAAGTAATTTTGAAATAGTTCGAATTATGAAAGGGATCTGCTTAAAAAAGGTAGATTCCTAATTTTTTATATAAGTGATTAGAATGCTGTTGCAAAGAGCAAATTACAAAAATGCCTGATGACAATGAGCTAGTTACAAAAAAATTACATATTCGAGATGTCGAAATTCTGTCTCCCAAAGAAGCATTTCAAAAACTAAAACAAGGAGACTTTGATCCTATAATGTCTTTCAAAGCAGGTGATACATTAGTCATTACAGATTATAATATAGGTTACTACGCTGATACAAAAGGCTTTTCTCAACCTATATATGTTTTTCAAGTACGATTAAATGATAATGATAGTTGGTCTCAACCTATTTCCGCGAGAAAATAACGTGAATTTTCTTATATTACGCTGTGGGCTATTGTATAGTGTAGATATGAATAATAAAAAAGGGGGAATAGATATGTGGAAGCGATTTGTAGCGATTGGTGATAGTTTTACAGAGGGGATAGGGGATGAAGTTGAGGGAATAGCATTAAAAAGCTGGGCAGATCATTTTGTTCAACTGTGTGAAAACGATTTAAAGTATGCTAATTTTGCAAAACGTGGGTTAGTAACTAAAGAAATTCGCTCGCAACAATTGGGAAAGGCATTAACTTTTAATCCAGATTTGGTTAGTCTAATTGCAGGTGCAAACGATGTTTTAAAGGGAAGTTGGAATCATCATGCATATAAGAACGATATGGAATTTATGATAGATACATTAAGTAAAACAGGTGCTGATATTATTATAGCAAACCTTCCAGATTTTACAGTTAGGCTTCCTCTTTCTTCTGAAAAAAAACAAGTATTAAGGGAACAATTATTAGAGGCAAATGAAGTTATACTTTCACTGAGTAGAGAGTATAAGCTTCATCATGTTGACTTTTGGAATCATCATTTAGTTAATGACAATACGCTTTGGTCTACAGATTTAGTTCATCCGAACTCAAAGGGATATTTAAAAGTTGCTGAATTGATTTTTAATAGTTTGCCTGTACATGACTCTTCTAAATAAGTTGTAGAATGAAATATGATGATACCGTCAAAAACCCCTGTCGCATACAGCGCAGGGTTTTTTGATGTGAAA
Source organism: Bacillus sp. LK2 (assembly GCF_001043575.1). Lineage (NCBI taxonomy): Bacteria > Bacillati > Bacillota > Bacilli > Caryophanales > Bacillaceae > Bacillus > Bacillus sp. LK2. The sequence continues at coordinate 35,877 of NZ_LDUK01000033.1, read as the reverse complement.
AAAAAAGGATATAGAGCGCCTATAAATTATACTGTAAGTAATTCTTTTTATTGTTTATATTTTTGTTATTTTCTGTTGCAAAATCCTTATTATAAGGATTCCTTTTTTGTATCAAAAATCTACAAAGAAAAAAGATAAGATTTGCGAACAAGCACTAAAAGGTATTTTAAATAAAATTGTTAAAACAACACTAATAATGATACCGATTGCTAAATAGATTCGCTTCTTTTGTTTGTAAGAATCTTAAAATCTTCCCCTTCGAATGCAACTTAACCATAAATTTAATTTTTTTGTAAATGTGGAACAATTTCATTACTTACACTGTCTATTAAGCGTTAAAACATTTTTTATTTAATAAATTAAGAAAGGAATAATCATTTATAACTAAGGGAGAAGATTGAATTGAAAAAAATATGGATGCTGCTTTTCTTTTGTTTCGGAATTATGTTGGTAGGATGTAATAAAAACGAACCGCCAAAACAAGCATTTGAAGAATATATCAATTTATGGAATGATAAAAAATTTACAAATATGTATGATCGTTTATCAGAACATGCAAAAAAAACGATTTCTAACAAGGATTTCACAGAGAAATATCAAAAAATCTATGAGGGTATTGGAGTTAAAAATTTAAAAATTAAAATGAAGGGAGAGAATGCTAAAGATAAAGAACTTTTTCTTTTTGAAGTTAATATGGATACGGATGGAGGAACGGTTTCATTCATCCATGAAGCAAAACTCGTGAAAGAAAAGGAATCTTGGAAAATAGATTGGACACCAGACTTCATTTTCCCAGGTATGAAAAAAGATTACAAAGTACGTATGCAAACAGAGCAAGGAAAACGCGGAGAAATATATGATCGAAATGGGAAAGGGCTTGCAACGAATGGTAAAGCGACTGAGGTTGGAATTATTCCAGAGAAACTAGGCGAAACGGCAGCGCAAACAAAAGAAATAGTAGCACAATTACTTGATATGTCTACAGAAGAGGTCGATCAGAAGCTCGCAGCGAAATGGATAAAACCAGACTCCTTTGTACCAATTGGTATTTTGAAAGAGGGAACCAGACAGAATGATTATATTGAATTAGAAGGAGTCTCATCTCGCCCAGTAAATATTCGTACGTATCCATTAGGAGAAGCAGCGGCACACTTAACTGGATATATAGGAAAGGTGAATGCAGAGGAGTTAAAATCTCTTCAAAAAAAAGGTTATCAAGCAGATGATTTAGTAGGTAAGACAGGTTTAGAGAAAGTATTAGAGAATAAATTGCGTGGTGAAAAGGGTGGACGCGTATTTATGGAAGATGAGAATGGGAAAGAGATTAAAAACGTAGTAAAAAAAGAAGCAAAAGAAGGGGAAAATGTTACGTTAACAATTGATGCTGCAATTCAAGAAAAAATCTTTAATGAGATGAAAAATGAAGCAGGATCTAGTGCAGCGGTCAATCCTAAAACGGGTGAAACAATCGCACTTGTAAGTAGCCCCGCTTATAATCCAAATATAATTGTTAGAGGAGAATCAAAAGCCCAACGAGAAGCATGGAATAACGACTCGAAACTGCCAATGATGAATCGCTTCACACAAGCATTTGTACCAGGTTCCGTATTTAAAACGATTACAGGTGCAATTGGTTTGGAAACAAACACAATAAATCCTAAGGAAGAATTTAAAATTCAAGGATTAAAGTGGACAAAAGATTCATCTTGGGGAAATTATTATGTAACACGTGTGAAGGATGCTAGTCCAATTGATTTTGATAAGGCAATGAAGTACTCTGATAATATTTATTTTGCTCAACAAGCTTTGAAAATGGGAAAAGATCAGTATGTAAGTGAATTTAAGAAGTACGGGTTTCATGAAAAATTACCAATCGAATACGAATTTCCTATTTCAATAATTGCAAAAGATGGGATAAAAAACGATATTCAACTAGCAGACACGGGATATGGACAAGGACAAGTATTAATGACACCACTTCATTTAGCATTAACATATGCCCCGATTGTGAATGAAGGGAATATTCCGTCGCCTCATCTTTTAAAAGAAGCAAAAGTAGCGGGGAATTGGAAAAAAAATGTGGTTTCTAAAAAGAATCAAGAGATATTAAAGAGTGCATTAATAAAAGTCATTAATGACCCAGATGGCGCGGGGAGAATTGCTAAGGTTGATGGTGTAACTCTTGCTGGTAAAACTGGTACAGCAGAACTGAAAGAGTCGAAAGAAGCAGACGGAAAAGAACTTGGATGGTTTGCAGCTTTTGATGCAGATGCGCCAGACATGATTGTTACCATGATGATCGAAGATGTAAAAGGAAGAGGAGGGAGCAATGTTCCAGGCGAAAAAGTAAAACATGTTTTTCAGAAATAATACTTAATTAGAAGGTGAAATTTTCTACTAAATTCATTATATGTTTGTTTAACTCAAAGGTATAAATGGGGCAATATAAAGAACAATTAAGTTTCAAAAAAGCATTCTTCCTAATCGAGAATGCTTTTTTATTTTGTTGTGGCTCTAGAAAGTTGATACCTCATCATATTCATTATTTGCAAGTGCGGTCTGATTGGAACAGGTGCTAATGCAGCTGGTGATAAAAACTTGTTCATTTTTATTTTTCATATCTGAAATCTTGACGTTGCTATTAGTAAATATAAGAGAAGAATAAATTGAAATGGACAAGCGAGGGTGATTTTAAACTTTAACAAAACAGTTATTAAGTAAAAAATAAATAGAGCACACAAATAAGTATGCTCTTAGAAAAATAGGTGATACAAGTAGAGTGTTGCGTGAAATTCAAAAATAATAATCAGATTTTTATGAGTGTATTTTTAACATTGTATGCTTTATTTGTTTTGTAGGAGCCTGTCATGTAAGAGAATGTATAGGTGATTATCTAATGAAAATTATTGCACACCTTTACATTTTTCAGGAGGATTCTTCTATCGAAAAAAAGATAAACAATGGAACAAATGAAACAAATGAAACTTGTATCTTGTCTATATATTGAAACCATATTAAAAGTGAGGGCAGGTTTATGTTTATTCAAATAAGTTTGAGGTGTGGAAATGGAACAGAAGTTTATTGAAAAATGTAATCATGATGAGATTGACTATGTTATAAAAGACTATTGGCAAGATGTATGGAATTATTCATTTATTATTACGAAAGATCCACACTTATCAGATGACATAACACAGGATGTATTTATAAAGGTTTTTAAAAATTGGCATTCATTTCGAAAGGAGTCATCAATTAAAACGTGGATATTAAAAATTACAAGAAATACTGCAATAAACTATTTGAAATCCTCTTATTTTAAAAGGATTTCTTTAGTAGGGTTTTTTAGTGACGATAAGCGTTCTCCGTCGGCAGAACAAGAGTTTTTTAGTCAAGAGGAAATGAATGATGTGTGGGAGGTTGTATTAAGATTACCTAAAAAACATCGTGAAATACTGATATTGGACGCGAAATATGAATTATCTTATGAAGAAATGGCTGAAACATTAGGAGTGTCAATTGGAACTGTCAAATCTAGATTAAGTCGAGCGCGAAGTAAGGTTTCAAAATTAATAGGGGAGGGTAGAAGTGATGAACAATAAACAAAATCCTAATTGGTATAGAAAATTAAAAAACGGTCCAATGGAGCACCGTAAAGATGAACAAGAATTTATTTATAAAATAAAGCAATCTATATACCACAATAGTGAAGGAGACTCTCCAAAAGATAAAAGACCATTTCGTAAAAAAGCCCTACCTATTGCAGTTGTTTTGGTTTGTACAATGTTATTTTGTATTGTTCAACAACCTTGGCTTAATGATAATAAATCACCTGTACAAAGTAGTACTCAAATTAAGCCTAAAACAAAAGATGAGTCTGCTCAAGATCCCTCATTAAAACAATTTATGAATGATTTATATCGAACTACAGATTTAAAAAATGAAAATGACCTGTATAGAGCGTTAAATGATGAAGTTCTATTTAAAGGGAAGATTTATAAGAGGGATGAATTGAAGTTTGATGAAGATATTTTTCATGAGTTGCAAGTTGCTCTTACAATGGGAGGAGAATTTGTGAATGATACAAAGCAAGTATACAAAGTACCAAGTGGATTAACAGAAAGTGATCAGTCAAAGCAAGCGCATTATATATATGCAACTGTTACTGGAAACAAAACGAAAATTTTAGCTGAACCAAAACGAGAATCACAAGTTTTATATGAAGTATCTAATGAAATGGTAAAAGCTTGGATTCCAGAAAAAGTGCAGAAAGATGGATTTATAAAAATATCGACTATTAACGGTAATACTGGATATGTACAAAAAGAGTATGTTTTAACTGATATTAAGTATACTTTTATGTTCGAAAAGAATCATGAAGGTATATGGAAAATAACAAATATAGATTCTATATGGTAAAAGAGGAAGGTTCACTTTAATGAACCTTCCTCTTTATTTTTATTCTTTTTTTGAAGAGTATTCCAGGAATCTAAAATTTCTGCTGTAACAAGAGCGGCACTATTCTTTTCTGAATTACCACCAGGAATAACAACAGAAATGGCGATTTGTGGATCCTTGGCAGGAGCATATGCAATGAAAAGAGAATGATTTATCACTCTTTCTTGCTCATTCGGAGAACCTGTTATACCCGTTTTACCTGCGACATCAAAGGGCAAGTTTTTAATCTCCTCTATATTGTGACTCATCCCACCTTGCACGACGCTCCAAAATTCCATAGGATAACGATTTGAACTTTCTAAGATTGGTTTAAACTTTTTTGAATCATTACCGTCATGAGCAATAATAGAACTTACGATTTGAGGTTTATATTTATCACCTTTACTTGCCAAAGTTGCTGCATATTGAGCAAGTTGAAGAGGGGTGTGTATTTCATTTCCTCCCCAAGAGGCATTTAATAAAGCGGAGATTCCATTTTCAAACTTACTAGATGGATGAAGTTGATATTGTCCGTCTTCTTCAAAGGGTAAATCAATCCCAGTTTTAGAACGAAGGCCGAATTGCATTAAATAATTTGTCCATATATTTGCCACCTTTTTTATATTCCCATTATTTTGGTTGAATAAGGGTAGAGCTACTTTTGCTGTCATAAATGTGTTAGATGAATTAATGATAGCCTGCCTCGGTGTAATCTCACCGGTTGGCGTTCCAGGTGCATTCGTAATGTTATTTTGATTATCATACTGAAAACTACCTTTATCTAAATAAGTATCTTCAGGTTGAAAAAGCTTTTCATTTAATCCAATTAAAATAGTAAGTGGCTTTATAGTAGAGGCCATATTTATATAAGATTTATCATACTTTAATTTTTGAATTGCTTTATTTTGCGAAAGTGATTTAATGTTTTCTTTTTTAGATGATACATGTGTATGTAATGTATTTGGATCAAAAACTGCCGAGTTGGCCATAGTTAAAATTGATCCAGTTTTCACATCGCTCACTACAGCATAACCAGCATTAGCATCACGTATTTTCTTAATTTGAGATCTCAATGCTTCCTCTGTTTTTTGCTGCAACTTAGAGTCTAAAGCTAGCCTGACATCTTTTCCTTTTTGTACTTTTTGAATGTTCCATAAGAACTTTTTATTATTCATTTTAAAAATCAGAGTTTTTCCTGGTTTCCCCTTTAAATCATTATCATATTGAAGCTCAATCCCACTTTTACCAACAGGCACATGCTTTGAATTAAGGTCATTTTCTACATACCCAATTACCTGTGAACCAATTTCGTGTTTGGGATAATATCGAATCAATTCATCTTTGATTATTACATTATTGGGTTTGTTTTTGTTTATGAATGTAAGTTCATCCTCATTTATGTCAGAGTATAACGGTATATCATTCATAGTCTGCTTTTTACAAGATTGTTGTAATTGTGATTTTATGTCCTCTGCAGAAATATCATGTTGAAACTCGCTTGAAAATTGATTGAAAAAAGCTAATGTGTTTGATGTATCTTGATTCGATAGCTTTTCATCATTAGAAGTGCAATATAGAGACTTAACTTTCTTATTTGTAGCTAGTATTACACCATTTTGATCAAGAATTTTTCCTCTTTCAGCTGAAGAAGTTGCGATAGTAATTGAAATGAAGTTGATTTTTAATAAAATTAGTAAAATCAAACCTACAATAGAAAGAACCGCAAAAAATCTCCATCTTTTTGTATGTAACATATAATCCTCCCTTATGTAGCCTATTTCATCTTATAGTTAATTATTTTTTTGTAAATGTGGAACAACTTTATTACTTAGATTGTCTATTAAGTATTACAGCATGAAGAAAGGAATAATTAGTATGAAAAGTTACTAGCAAGTCTATGTGTAAGTTTAATATGAGTCATTATACAGTTTAGCATTTCTAATGCAAGCGACAAAAAAATAGAGAGAAAAACAGGAAAGGAGATTTATCAATTACGCGGCTAAACGAAAAGGAATTGACGCTTACAAGGATTTAGAAAAAAAGATAAGACACTATTTATAACTGAATAGTGGTTTCTAATATATAGGGAACGTATTTAGTATATTTATTTACTAAGTATTAGTGAAGAGTTCCGGAAGAAATATATGGAGGATTTATGAAAAAACAAAAAGAAAAGAAGCAGAAGACATATATATCTATTCGATTAAATATAATGTTCCTTTGCATATTTGTACTCTTCTCAGCTATTATTATGCAGCTAGGAAAAGTACAAATCGTTGAGGGAGAGGCTTATAAGAATCAAGTGGAAAACAGTCAAAATGAAACAACTAGTATACCAGTTCCACGTGGACAAATTCTAGATCGAGAAGGGAAAACAGTCGTTAATAATAAATCTCTTCGCACAATTACGTATACAAGGGTGAAGGGGATTACGAGTGAAGATATTTTAAAAACAGCAAAAGACTTAGCGAAAGTACTTGAAATGCCCGAACAAGATATAAATAAGTTAACCGATATCGATAAAAAAGATTTCTGGATGCAGTTGAATACGAAACGTGCGGAGACAAAGATTACTAAAAAAGATATAGAAAAGTTTAAAGAAAAGGGAATAGAGGGAAAAGAGTTAGATAAAAAGATTGAAGACTTAAGACGAAGTCGCGTTACAGAAGTAGAATTGGCAGAATTAACAGCACAAGATTTAAAGGTGTTAGCTATTAAAAGTAAAATGAGTTCGGGTTATCAACTGACACCACAAATTATTAAAAAAGATGTAACAGATGAAGAGTATGCGCGGATAAGTGAGAGGCTTGCGGAGTTCCCGGGAGTAGATGCAACGGTTGATTGGGAACGTAATTATGTAAATGGTAATTTATTTCGTTCTGTGTTAGGTAATATTACAAGCAGTGAAGAAGGATTACCGAAAGAAAACTTAGATTCTTATTTGGTACGTGGATATAACCGTAATGATCGTGTAGGAAAAAGTTATATTGAACAACGATATGAAGATGTATTACACGGCACAAAAGAAGAAGTGAAAAACATTACTGATAAATCAGGAAACATTATAAACACAGAAATAATCTCTAAAGGAAAAAGTGGTAATAGTTTAACATTAACGATTGATATGGAATTACAAAAGAAAGTGGAAGAAAGTATAGAGAAAAATTTGAGAGCTTTTAAGAGTTCAGAGCCACTGTTAGATCGAGCTTTTGTCGTCATGATGAATCCAAATAATGGGCAGATTTTATCTATGGCAGGCAAAAAGATTGTAGAAAAAGAAGGGAAAGTAGAGATTGAGGATCTGGCACTAGGTAACATGACAACTTCGTATGAACTAGGATCAGCTGTAAAAGGCGCTACTTTATTAACTGGATACGAGACAGGGGCAATACAGCCAGGAGATCAATTTTATGACGCACCGATGAAATTTAAAGGTACACAAGCTAAGAAATCATGGAATGTATCCGGATTTGGTAATATTAACGATTTACGAGCTGTACAAGTATCTTCGAATGTATATATGTTCCAGACAGCATTAAAAATTGCGGGGGTTAATTACGTACCAAATGGTTCATTGGATATTAAACAAGAAGCATTTGATAAAATGCGCTATTATTTTAAACAATTCGGTTTAGGTGTCCCAACAGGTATTGATTTACCGAATGAAATAATTGGACAAACGAGAAAAGTAGATAGTCAACCTGGATTTTTACTAGATTTTTCTATCGGTCAGTATGATACGTATACGCCGTTACAATTGGCACAATATATTTCAACTATTGCAAATGGAGGTTATAGAATGCAACCCCAAATCGTACAAGAAATACGAGCGCAATCAATAAAAGAAGAAGAGGTTGGCAAAGTTATACGCTCTATAGAGCCTGTCGTATTAAATCGAATTGATATGAAGAAAGAACATATTGATCGAGTAAAAGAGGGCTTTAGATGGGTATTTCAAGAAGGTGATGGAACTGGCGTGAAGTATTTCAAAAATGCTCCATACAAGCCAGCAGGAAAGACGGGGACAGCTCAAACTGTATATGGTGGAGATGATCCAATTGGTAGAAATGCAAAAGGTGAACGTATGGAATGTTATAACTTAACATTAGTTGGATATGCTCCATATGATAATCCAGAAGTAGCATTTTCTGTAGTAGTCCCATGGCTTCATAATGATAAAAGTGGAATTAATTCTGTAATTGGAAAGGAAGTTTTAGATGTATACTTTGATTTAAAAAAGCAACGTATACATGGTGAAGCTACTAGTACAGATAGCCCTAATCAAAAGCAGTAATATTTGTGCACTTTTCTTAAGGGGAGAGCCCCTGTTTATATAAAAGTCTTTCTAAGTAAGAGAAAAAGTTAGATTTGAAATGAGAAATAGCAGCTATCATAGTTGCTATTTCTTATTTTGTTAATAACTCTGATACTAGCTAAAAAGTTTTTTTAGTTTATGGAACAAACTTGTTTCGTTGATTGTCTATTATGTGTACGTATAAAAAAGGTGTTAAGAATTTGAAAGGAATGATATTTTGAAAAACAAGAGGATACTAAAAATAGGAATATGTGTTGGTATATTAGGTTTAAGTCTTACAAGCCTAGAAACTATTACAGGAGGTTCATTGCAAGTTGAAGCGAAAGAAAAGACAGGACAAGTGAAACATAAAAATCATGCGACGTATCAAGAATTCTCTCAACTCGAGAAAAAATTTGATGCTCGATTAGGTGTGTATGCTATTGATACTGGTACAAATCGAACAATTGCTTATCGACCTAACGAAAGGTTTGCCTTTGCATCAACCTACAAGGCTCTAGCGGCAGGGGTATTGCTGCAGCAAAACTCAATTGATAAATTAAATGAAGTCATCAACTATACGAAAGACGATTTAGTTGAATATTCACCCGTTACAGAGAAACATGTAGATACCGGAATGACACTAGGGGAAATTGCAGAGGCTGCTGTTCGTTCCAGTGATAATACTGCAGGAAACATTTTATTTCATAAAATAGGCGGACCTAAAGGATATGAAAAAGCGCTTAGACAGATGGGTGATCGGGTTACTATGGCTGATCGCTTTGAGACAGAGTTAAACGAGGCTATTCCAGGAGACATTCGTGACACTAGTACAGCAAAAGCAATTGCTACAAATCTTAAGGCTTTTACGGTCGGAAATGCGCTTCCAGCTGATAAACGTAAAATTCTTACAGAGTGGATGAAAGGAAATGCTACAGGAGACAAACTTATTCGTGCAGGCGTACCAACTGACTGGGAAGTTGGAGATAAATCTGGAGCTGGAAGTTATGGGACACGAAATGATATTGCTATCGTTTGGCCGCCTAATAGAGCACCCATTATCATCGCAATTTTATCCAGTAAAGATGAGAAAGAGGCTACCTATGATAATCAACTAATTGCAGAGGCTGCTGAAGTTATAGTTAATGCTCTTAGGTGATAATCTCTCAGTATTCTCATTTCTTTACCTAATGTTATCGAGAGTATAAGATTAGAAAACGATTCTTTTTCGTGTGAAAAGAATCGTTTTTTTGTATTTATGCAGAATCTTATTTGGGAAATAAGTGGTGAAGAATAGAGGAAACAAAAGGCATGTAATTAGGAAAGTATAAAATTATTTAAGAATAATAAAAAGAACGAAACGGACAAACTCGAGTAAGTATGAATTTGTCCGCTCTATTTACTACTGATAATGAGGGATTATATAAACCGAATATGAATATGGTCTACAACTATTTTAAGGTATACGCAATTGTGCAATTTTACTTGTTTTCCGTTAGACTAGATAATTCAACAGATTTTTGAGTACAACGCTGCATAGCTGAAATGATGGCTGTTCGTAAGCCTTTTTCTTCTAATGTTGCTACAGCTTCTATTGTTGTTCCGCCTGGAGAACAAACCATATCTTTCAATGCACCTGGATGTATTCCTGTTTCTAGTACCATTTTCGCAGAGCCTAATACAGCTTGAGCTGCGAATTTATATGCTTGATTTCTTGGCATACCATCCAGTACAGCAGCATCTGCCATGGCTTCTATAAACATATATACATAGGCTGGCGAAGAACCACTTACAGAAGTTACAACATCCATTAATTTTTCATTTACTATCTCTGTTTGGCCAAAACTATTAAAAATGTTTAGTATATCTTTTAAATCTTTTTCTGTAACCATTTCATTAGGACATAATGCAGACATTCCTTCGCCAACAAGAGCTGGTGTATTAGGCATTACTCTTACAATCTTTAACTTTCTATCAAAAGCATCTTCAGTACTCAAAATGCTTTTTCCAGCAGCGATAGTTACGATTATTACATCGTTTTTTATTTGCTCTTTTATTTCGTTAATTACTGATAAATATAGGTCTGGCTTGATTGACAAAATTAAAATGTCAGCATTTTTAGCTACTTCATTGTTGTCAGTAGTTATAATTATGCTATATTTTTCACTAGCATTTTTTAAATTAGTAACGTTTAAATCTGAGCAAATTATTTTATCTGAAGACACTATATTTTTGTTTATCATCCCGCCGATCATAGCCATCCCCATATTTCCGCATCCGATGAATCCAATTTGTTTGTCCATAATAACTCGATCTTGCTCCTTTTATAATCAATTTTATCGGTTTGAAATTATTATTCTGAAAAAAATAAATAATATCCCATACAATATAAAGAAACATTTTAAGAGAGTATATTCCTTTTTGCAATACCAAAGATAAAGAAATTAATTTTATTTGAAACTATATAAGTACATGCAGTATAATTAAATTTTTTGTATTATCTACCACCTGATAACATTAAAAATCATGTTGGATAATAGCAACACATTCTATTATTTATATAAAGGATTAGGAGAAGTTGGAGGATTTGTGACATGACTTGCTCTATTTGTTGCATGCTAAGAGATGTTTAGAAGGCTTTATGTTGATGAATAATCAATAAGGTATAGTTATATCAACGTTCTCTAGATATGATGATATTCATACAGTCTGTACATAATTTCATACTAAAATCTTGTCGCTCTATTAAATTTTCGAAATATCTCTTGACACAAAAACAAACTATATCGCATAATATATAAAAATTAAATTGAAAATCGTTGAAGGGAACTAGTACATATGTCTTCTTGCGAAAGAGAGTGGAATTCACCGGCTGAAAGATTCCTCGTATAGAAAGTATCGAACCTATCCCTGAGTCTTAAATGAAAGTTTAGGCGTACGCCTGCGTTATAGGCGCTAAGTGGATATATATGTGTATATCAATGAAGGTGGTACCGCGGAACAATGACCGTTTCGTCCTTTTTATTAAGGGCGAAGCGGTCATTTTTATTTTGCTCTTTATTTTTATAGGCGTAGCATTGATGAGAGGAAACATTGCTGCAAACTGCATGTATAGAAGTGCAATTTATAAAAGCTGTGATTTTAGACTAGGGGGTACAAAAGTGAAAAAACAACGAATTGTTGTAAAGATCGGGAGCAGTTCCTTGGCGACTAATCATGGAGGCATCTCTGCGGAACAACTTTCAGATCACGTTGCAGCTTTGGCGAGATTGAAACAGGAAGGACATGAAGTTTTGCTAATTACATCTGGGGCCGTCGCTGCAGGTTTTTCTGCTCTAGGGTACCCTAACCGACCTGTAACAATTAAAGGTAAACAGGCTGCTGCTGCTGTCGGACAAAGTTTGTTAATGCAGGCATACACGGAGGAATTCCGTAAATATGATATCGTTACCGCGCAACTTTTACTAACGAGAAGTGATTTTTCTAGAAAAGAACAATACAGTAATGCTTATGCTACTTTAGGGGAGCTACTAAACCGTTCCGCTCTTCCTATAATCAATGAAAATGATTCTATTTCTTTAGAGGAGTTGACTTTTGGTGATAATGATATGCTGTCAGCTTTAGTAAGTGGGCTTGTTTCGGCGGATATGCTCATGATTTTTACGGATGTGAACGGTTTATATGACCAGAATCCCCAGAAAAATGCGGACGCGAAAAAATATTATTTCCTCCCTGAGGTTACGAAAGAAATCGCTTCTCTTGCTGGTGATGCTGGCTCAAAACTGGGAACTGGCGGTATGAAATCGAAAATCGATGCTGCAAAGACGGCAATTTCTCTTGGGGTGAGTGTATTTATCGGGACAGGTCGTGGACATGAGAAGTTTTTAGATGTTTTGAAGGGGAAAGGTGATGGAACGTATATCGGTAATGCCCCTCAAAAAGTGATTAAGATGAATAAGCAGTGGATCGCGTTACATTCGCTTGTCAGCGGACAAATCGAAGTGGATGCTGGAGCAGCCGCTGCCATCATTCAGCATGGAAAGAGTCTTCTTCCTGCTGGTGTTACTAGTGTGTCTGGGTTCTTCCAAGCAGACGAAGTTGTGGAGGTCGTAACGCAACAAGGGCGTGTAATAGGGAAAGGGCAATGCAGATATAGTGCAGAGGAACTAAGGGATCTAAAAGGTATGCAGAGCCAAGACATTCAAGCGCGATGTGAAAGGCATAGCTATGAAGTCATCCATAGGGATAATTGGGTTTCATTTTAAGAATAGAGTAGACTCATCCAAGTGTAGAGCGTAGAATCGACCGTTATAAATCTGACTCTAAATCTTCAATAAATTCAACGCATATCTAGGCAGGAAAGGCTTAGATGATAGTGCTTTGCTGGAGTTAAACGGGTCTCAAATTTTACCTATTAATCTTTAAAAAGGAGGAAATGAAAATGAATGAAGTGTTGGCAAAAGGACAAAAAGCAAAGAAGATTGCTAGAGAACTTGTACTCAAATCTACAAATCAAAAAAACGAAGCACTTGCCGCGATTGCTGATCAATTGATAATAGAAACAGCTTATATTTTAGAGGAGAACATACGGGATATTGAAGGAGGTAAGGCAAAAGGATTTTCTGCTTCTCTCCTTGATCGCCTTATGCTGAATGAACAGCGTATTATTGATATGACAGAGGGTATCAAGCAACTAATTGATTTGCGTGATCCTGTTGGAGAGTGTGTAAGTGCATGGGAAAGGGCCAATGGATTATCTATTCAGGAGATGCGCGTGCCACTAGGTGTTGTCGGGATGATATACGAGGCGCGGCCAAATGTGACGGTAGATGCGGCCACAATTTGCTTAAAAACAGGAAATGCAGTGATCTTGCGTGGTAGCTCTTCCGCTACGTATTCTAACAAAGCCATCGTGGCTGTTATTCACCGAGCGCTCAAAAAAACGAGCTTACCTCCAGAAAGCGTACAGCTCATAGAAGATACGTCACGAGATAGCGCAAAGCAGCTGTTTACATTAAACGAGTACTTGGATGTTCTAATCCCAAGAGGTGGCAAACAGTTAATAGATACTGTAGTGAGAGAAGCTTCTGTTCCAGTACTAGAAACAGGTGCGGGAAATTGTCACGTTTTCATTGATGAAACAGCAGATAAACAAATGGCATTTGATATTATCATAAACGCCAAAACGCAGCGTCCATCTGTATGTAATGCAATTGAAACGATTATACTTCATGAAAATTGGGCGCAGCGATTTGGTAGCATACTATTTTCTTCCTTGAAGGAAAGAGGAGTAGAGCTACGTGGAGATAATAAAGTATTGGAAATTGATTCTTCTATTATACCGGCTTCAGAAGAAGACTGGGGAACAGAATTTTTATCTCTCACGCTGGCAGTCAAAGTGGTTTCCTCTGCCGAAGAAGCAATTAATCATATAAATACTTATGGATCCATGCATTCTGAAGCGATTATTACAGAGAATGAGGAAAACGTCAGCAAATTTTTTACATCCGTCGATGCCGCGGCACTCTACCATAATGCTTCGACCCGTTTTACTGATGGTTTTGAATTTGGCTTCGGCGCAGAAATCGGCATCAGTACGCAAAAGCTACACGTAAGGGGACCAATGGGGCTTCCTGCATTGACTTCCACAAAATATGTGATTCGTGGAAATGGACAGATTCGGAGATAATAAATATAGGGGAAGAAAAAAAAGCTACATGCCTACTAAACTAACAAGACAGGTTGAGCCTAAAGCAAAATGCGTATGCTGAAGGTTTTTAAATTGATAACATATAAATAGAAAGAGGACTGGAATACGGTCCTTTTTTGTTTCTTTTCGAAGCATTATGCTCGTGAAAATCTTTTAATAAAAGGGCATGTCTATAAGTTGAAATGGGCAATGCTTTTTCTATTAAGGTTACATTAGCGTTAATATCGAAATTAAGTACAAACATTCCTTTTTGAAAATTAACATCTATCTCCCTTGTCGCATTCAGTACCAGTATAAAAGTGTTTAGTTTTTGGTTGGAGTTTTTAAGCGGAAGCGCAAGGTGTAAGATTATCCGGCCTATATTTTGGGGCTTATTTATAAGATTGAAAAACATAACATCTTTTTTAAGGATAGGAATTAAATATTTTCCTTGCAAATCTAAAAATGGAATTCCAATCGTGTCAATTTCATTCATTGTTTTCTTGATAATTGGAACGACTTTTATCATTTTAAGAATGGAATCCGAAATCTTCATTTGTAAAATTTGATAAGGTAATATATAACAGGAAGACATACGAAGCCATTCAAGATTCCAATGATATGGTGATCCGAACTCGATATTTGTGTTATCGTTATGGAAAGCAGTTTAATACATATTGAAGTAATAAAGTAGTAAGGAAATATTAATGGATTTTGGTGCTAAAAATAAAAAAGATAAATAATTCTATATGTTAAATTAATGAAAATCTTTTAGGAGAAACTATGAAAAAAAATATTAATAGAATCATATTGATTATTGGTACGTTAGTGGGTATTAGTATATTTTTATATTTGCAGAACAATTTAATAAGTGTAAGTGAAATTAAAACAACATCTAGTAAAATTCCCTCCTCTTTTAAAGGCTATAAAATCCTCCAGCTTTCAGACTTACATAATAAAAAATTTGGCGATAATCAAGACGTGTTAATTAAAAAAGTAAAAAGTATTAAACCTGATATCATTACTATAACGGGTGATTTAATAGACAGTAAATCATACGATGCAGAAGTTAGTTTGCAAGTAATACGAGAGCTTGTAAAGGAATATCCGGTATATTTTGTGACAGGAAATCATGAAAAGTGGTCAGGGAAATATAGCAGTTTAGAGAAAGAATTGAAGAAAAACCATGTCACTGTTTTAAGAAATGAACATATAAACATTCAAAAAGACGGACAGGAAATATATTTGTTAGGTATAGATGATCCTGAATTTACTAGTGGAAACCATAATGAAGGATCTATAGTAAAAAATGAGATTGTTAAAGCGAAAAATGAAGTAAATCCAGATGGATATAAGGTACTACTTTCTCACAGACCTGAATTTTTAAATGTGTATGCTGATGAAAAAATAGATTTAGTTTTATCTGGACATGCCCATGGTGGACAAGTAAGGCTACCATTTATAGGTGGGCTGGTTGCTCCTAATCAGGGTATATTGCCTAAATATACTGCAGGTTTATACATGAAGCAAAATACGTCCATGATAGTCAGTAGAGGACTGGGGAATAGTATAATCCCGCAAAGAATTTTCAATAGGCCAGAAATTGTAGTCGTACAGTTAAATTAATCTGTGCGGCTTTTTTATTTTGAAGGGAAATTAATTATTAAGTAAAGATACCTTTACTTTAGTACAAGTTTCTATTACAAATTTGTTAAAATTTTTCCAGGCTACATAAAGTAACAAAATTTGACCTAATGAGTTTGTTATAGTGTAAATAATCAAAAAAATCAAAAATTAGTCGAGTTAAAATGGTTATTATTAAACGATATTAAAAATATAAAGGGGTGTACACATGCATAAAGAATTTGAAATTGAAGAATATACGGCAATTGAAGAACAAATTCATTATTATTGTAAATGTTTATTGGTAAGTCATCCTGAACAAATTGTAAAATATTTAGAAAAAAGATTAGAAAAGTATACGGAAACATTGCAATATGCACATTTATATCCTGAAACGGTTATTTTACCAATACAGCAATTAATTATCGAATATTCTTTAGATGTAGCTAGAATTAGAAAATATATGAATTTAAAAACATAGATAAGAAGTAATGGTTCAAAATGAAACAGAGTCGACTTTAAGAAAAATTATTCTAATGTCGACTCTGTTTCATTGTGTAGTTGTTGGCCAAAAATAAATAGTAATGAATTAAGTTTGACATATAACAACTCGAGAGTAAAATAAAAGTGAGTACTCACTCATTTTATGAAAAAGGGGGATTTTGAGTGCAGCAACCTTTAATTATTTTACGAGATGTATCAAAAAAATTTGGAAAAAAAGAAGTTTTGCACAATCTTTCGTTGCAAGTAGAAAAAGCGGAAATTTTTGGCTTGGTTGGACCTTCCGGATCAGGAAAAACGACGCTTATTAAAATGATTGCAGGTATTAATGAGTCAACTACAGGGGATGTAATTGTTTTCAATACAAACATGCCTAATTTAAATGAAATGAAAAGAATTGGTTATATGGCTCAGGCTGATGCTTTATACGAAGAACTATCAGCATATGAAAATGCAGATTTTATTGCAACGATGTATGGATTGAAAGGTAAGCGAAAAAAAGAGAGAATCGAAGAAGTTTTTGAACTTGTACAATTGTCACAGCATCTGAAAAAGCAAGTGCAGCATTTTTCAGGTGGAATGAAAAAGCGTTTATCATTGGCGATAGCACTCCTTCATGAACCAGAAATATTAATTTTAGATGAGCCAACAGTTGGGATAGATCCGCTTCTTCGAAAGTCGATTTGGGAGAAGTTTTATGATCTTAAAAAGAAAGGCACAACTATTATTGTAACAACACACATTATGGATGAAGCTGAGTTTTGCGAACGACTAGGGTTAATTAGAGAAGGGAATTTAGTTGCGATTGGCACACCCGAGGAATTGAAAAAACAAACATCATCTGGACGAATTGAGGATGCCTTTTTGTTAGAAGGAGTGATTGAATCATGAGAGTTAATGGTGTAATTATCCGTATCATTCGTCAATTTTTTCGAGATAAGCGTTCTTTAGCAATGATGTTTGGGGCACCTATGTTATTGCTTTGGTTATTGTCTCTAGTATTTACACAAAAAGATTATATACCGCATATTGCTGTAGTAGATGTGCCTGCTCCTATAGTAAAAGCGATGAAGAATCAAGAAGCATCAATTTATGAATATAGCAAAGAGAAAGCAATTTCGGAGTTAGAAAAGCAAAAGGTAGATGCAGTAATTCATTTAGAAAATGGAAAGATGAATCTTCTATTAGAAGGCAGTGATTCATCAAAAAATCGTGCTGTACTTCAAGTATTGCAAAAAAGCACAGAGAAAAATGATGTATCAATTATGAAGCCTGAAGTTAATTATTTACATGGATCTAAAGACTTTACGATGTTTGATGGACTTGGTCCCGTATTAATCGGTTTCTTTACATTTTTCTTTGTATTCATATTGTCAGGAGTATCTTTTGTAAGAGAACGTTTAAGTGGTACATTAGAGAGATTATTGTCCACACCAGTGAGAAGATGGGAAATAGTTGTAGGATATATTATTGGTTTTGGAATCTTTGCATTTATACAATCTATCATTATCGTAAGTTTTTCGGTTTATATTTTAGACTTATATGTAGCAGGCTCCATCTGGTTGACTTTACTTATTACATGTATGCTTTCTTTAACTGCCCTAACATTAGGTACATTTCTATCGGCATACGCAAATAATGAATTTCAAATGATCCAGTTTATACCGCTTGTTATCGTACCGCAAGTTTTCTTTTCTGGGTTGTTTCCAATTGAATCCATGAATAAGTGGTTACAAATGTTAGGGAAATTATTTCCCCTCACATATGGTGCTGACGCAATGAGACAAGTGATGATTCGAAATCAAGGATTTAAAGAGATTGCAGTAGATCTTACTGTTTTACTTCTTTTTTCACTATTATTTGCAGTAGGAAATGTATTTGCTTTAAAGAAACATCGTAAAATATAATGATGACAAAAAGGAGCTTTATAAATGAGTAAGGATTGGCTTGAAGAATTAATTGCTGCAACAAATACTGATAAACGAAATGAACGTCAAATGCGTATATTAGAGGCAGCTGTGGATATGTTTGGGGAAAAAGGGTACGCTGCAACTTCAACAAATGAAATTGCAAAGCGAGCGGGTGTAGCGGAAGGAACGATCTTCCGCTACTATAAAACGAAAAAAGATTTATTGTTAGCGGTCGTAATGCCAACTTTAACAAAGTTCGCTGCACCATTTTTCGTACAAGCTTTTGCAAAAGAAATATTTAAAACTAATTATGAATCATATGAAGGACTTTTAAGAGTAGTAATTAAAAATAGATTTGAATTTGCCAAAAAGCACTTTCCAATGATAAAAATATTAATTCAAGAAGTACCATTTCAACCAGAACTAAAAAGTGAAATACAGCAATTAGTGGAAACAGAACTACTTTCACATTTTAAAAAGTTAATTGTGAAGTTTCAAGAAGATGGGAAAATTATTGAAATACCACCATCTTCCGTATTACGTCTTACTTTATCAGCTGTACTAGGATTACTCTTAACTCGATTTTTATTATTGCCTGAAGAGAAATGGGACGATGAAGTGGAAATTGAAAATACGATTCAATTTATATTATACGGATTAATACCGCGGAGTTAATAAAATAAATCATGCAAAATCCTCCGATTGTTCAAGTTGCTCAAAGGAATGAATTACTATCAGGGCCGGTTAATACACACCTACCTTTAATTCTTCTAGGAAATTTAAAATCAAGCAATAGTAGAACGTTAACGGCCCTATGGCTATCTGATTACACTGGAGTAGTCTAATAAGGACTTTCAATTGAACATTATAATATGGTATAAGAACTACAAAAGAAACACAAAATTTAAGGCGATCGATTTAAAATCGATTGCCTTTTTTCTATTTCAGAAAAGAGGCGTAACGTAATATTGGCTAAGTTAAACAAGTTAAAACAATAAATCACAACAATAGACTACAGGATGAATTAACATAAGAACTCAGTGTTAATCGGAGAACGTTCTATGGGTGCTGTAAAAAATAGCGGGCTTTATCGCTTTCAAAAGCGAAAGCGTTGATAGTTTTCTAGCAGAAGAGCAGAAGTAAGTATGCGCACAGTTTATGAATTTAAGTGGATTAACTTTAAGGTAATATACGGAGTAATAAAGGTTCTTTTACACGACATGAAATGAAATCGAAAAAAATCGATTAAATTAAAAGTTAAAATAGGTGATTAAGAAAATAGATTGTCGAATTTTATTACTCGTGAACATTTGTATAAATGTCTATTAACAATCGCGCATTTTAAAACGTTAAAAATTAATTGAAATATGAATGTCATTTTAATTTTAAACCTGATTAAAGATCTATATTTATGACATATAACAAAGTGAAGGATTAAGAATTAGGATGTAATGTTGCTAATGCAGAAGGTAGTGTTTAAAAATTATAGGAAGAATTTTCATTAGTTATTAATGCATACGCCGCGCTATTTATCAAATTGAAATGTATGCGAGCTTATTTTTAGGTATGATAAAACACAGTTTTAAAATGTATGAGCATATGCTAGAAGAACTTTATAAATATGCAGAGAAGCGAAAAACAGTTAGCAGTTTGATTACCATATTAAAATCGTAGGCAATACGGTTTGATGAAAAGTATTTATTAAAATAAACATATTTCGAATCACATCCTGAGGTGTTAGTGAAAATCTTTGATTCGGGAAAAAAATAGAGATTATTAAACAAAAAAATACATAATTCGACATGAAACTACCTATATTGTTGTAGAACAATGTAGGAATTTTTTTGTGCATTAGTACAGAATCTGTTTTAAAATTGAGTTATGACAGAATTGTAGCAATTGTCTAACTAATTTTTTTGTCTTTTAAGTAGTAATGTTTGTAGTACAAACTCGCACGCTGTCGAAACTCAATATTCGATAAGGGGTGTGTAGCGGAATGGAATTTACTCTAACTCGCGAAAAACAAATGATTAAAGAAATGGTACGTGACTTTGCTGAAAAGGAAATCGCACCGAAGGCTGTATATTATGACAAAACTGCGGAATTTCCATATGAAACATTTCAAAAAATGGGCGAACTAGGATTATTAGGCATCCCATTCCCAGAAGAGTATGGAGGTTCAGGTGGCGATACAGTATCGTACGCGTTAGCAGTTGAAGAAATTGGTCGTGCTTGTGGTGGGACAGGTTTAAGCTACGCTGCAACAATTTCATTAGGAGCTTCTCCAATTTATTATTTCGGTACAGAAGAACAAAAGCAAAAGTATTTAGTTCCAATGGCATCAGGTAAAACATTAGGTGCTTTCGGATTAACGGAGCCAAACGCTGGATCTGATGCAGGAGGCACACAGACGAAAGCAATTTTAGATGGCGATGAATATGTAATTAGTGGCGAAAAGTGTTGGATTACAAATGCAGAGTATGCAAATACAATCATTGTAACCGCTATCAATGGTGTTGAAGAGAATGGTAAAAAACGTATTTCTGCATTCATTGTACCGACTACTAGTGAAGGATTAACGATTTCAAGTCCTTACGATAAGATGGGCGTTCGCGCTTCTAATACTTGTGAAATCATACTTGATGGTGTGCGTGTACCGAAAGAAAATATACTTGGTGATGTAAACAAAGGATTTAAACAATTCTTATATACACTTGATGGAGGGCGTATTTCAATTGCAGCATTAGCAGTAGGTATTGCACAATCAGCATTTGAACGTGCACTGCAATATGCGAAAGAACGTCAACAATTTGGAAAAACAATTTCTAATTTCCAAGCGATTCAATTTAAATTGGCTGATATGGCGACTGAAGTGGAATTAGCGCGTAATTTAGTACATAAAGCAGCTTGGTTAAAAGATAATGATAAACCTTTCGGTAAAGAAGCGGCTATGGCAAAACTGTTTGCCTCTGAAGCAGCAAGTCGTATAGCGAATCAAGCAGTACAGATTCATGGTGGATATGGCTATATGCGTGAATATGAAGTTGAACGTCATATTCGTGATGCAAAACTATTAGAAATTGGTGAAGGAACTTCTGAAATTCAACGTCTCGTAATCGCAAGACATTTAGGATGTAGATAAAAAGGAGGGATCACTATGTTTCAAAAAATATTAATTGCTAATCGCGGGGAAATCGCAGTTCGTATTATGAAAACTTGTCAAAAACTTGGGATTCGTACCGTTGCTATTTATTCTGAGGCAGATGAAAATGCCCTTCATGTGAAAATGGCAAATGAGGCTTACTTAGTAGGTGGGCCACGTGTCCAAGAAAGCTATTTAAATCTTGAAAAAATTATTGAAATAGCAAAGAAGACAAATGCTGAAGCAATCCATCCAGGATACGGATTATTATCAGAGAATCCATCTTTTCCGATTCGCTGTAAAGAAGAAGGAATCGTATTTATCGGTCCTTCAGAAGAAATCATTACGAAGATGGGAAGTAAAATTGAATCACGTATAGCAATGCAAGCAGCAGATGTACCAGTAGTTCCAGGTATTACTACAAATATTGAAACTGCTGAAGAAGCAATTGAAATTGCAAAACAAATTGGTTATCCATTAATGCTTAAGGCATCCGCGGGCGGCGGAGGCATTGGAATGCAGTTGATGGAAACTGAGCAAACGCTCACCAAAGCATTTGAAAGTAATAAAACAAGAGCACAAAACTTCTTTGGTAACGGAGAAATGTATTTAGAGCGCTATATAGCAGATGCACACCATATTGAAATTCAGCTTTTAGCAGATACACATGGTAATACTGTGTATTTATGGGAACGCGAATGTTCAGTACAGCGCCGGAATCAAAAGGTAATTGAAGAAGCACCTTCACCATTTTTAGATGAAGGTACACGAAAAGCTATGGGAGAAGTTGCTGTACAAGCTGCTAAAGCACTTGGTTATACAAATGCAGGTACAGTTGAGTTTCTTGTAGATGATCAGAAAAACTTCTATTTCTTAGAGATGAATACGAGATTACAAGTAGAACATCCAGTTACGGAAGAAATTACTGGTTTAGACCTTGTTGAACAACAACTCCTTATTGCATGCGGTGAAAAGCTATCATTTACACAGGATGATGTAAAACGTAGTGGTCATGCCATTGAGGCCCGTATTTATGCAGAGGATCCGAAAACATTCTTCCCGTCACCAGGGAAAATTACAGATTTAACGTTACCGACAAGTGTACGTATTGATCACTTTTTAGAGAATAATGTAACAATTACACCTTTCTATGATCCAATGATTGCAAAAGTCATTGCTCATGGTGAAACTCGTGAAGAGGCAATTTCAAAATTAGAAAATGCTCTAGAAGAGTTAAAAGTAGAAGGTATTAAAACAAATACACCAATGCTACTGCAAGTATTGGAAGACGATGTGTTCAAAAGTGGTATTTATACAACGGGTTTTGTAACGAAACAACTTGTTAAAAAATAAGGTTTATGAATATTAAGGGGGAAAAAATGATGACGAAAGTATATGCATCGATGGCAGGAAATGTTTGGAAGATAGTTGTAGGAGTAGGAGATACAGTAGAGGAAGAGCAGGATGTCGTCATTTTGGAATCTATGAAAATGGAAATTCCAATCATTTCAGAAGAAGCTGGAACGGTTATGAAAATAAACGTACAAGAAGGCGATTTTGTAAATGAAGGAGATGTATTACTAGAAATTGAATAGGGAGATATAGGGGGAAGCGAATTGAAACTACCTAATTTTGCTGTCATTAAAGAAGTAGGGCCACGTGATGGCTTACAGAATGAAAAAAAGATTGTTGGCACAAAAGATAAAGTAAAATGGATTCAACTACTTACAGAAGCGGGATTGTCGTACGTTGAAGTTTCCTCATTCGTTCACCCTAAATGGGTTCCTGCATTAGCTGATGCAAGTGATGTATTTTCTGAGCTAAAAAGGGATCCAAATGTTACATATGCAGCGCTTGTTCCAAATCAAAATGGTTTGGAACGAGCTTTTTTGCAAAATGTAGATGAGGTGAATGTTTTTTTATCAGCAAGTGAATCTCATAATAAAAGTAATATTAATAAATCAATCAAGGAAGCATTAGCTGTGATCGAAGATTTAACGAAACAAGCAATGTTTGAAGGGAAAAAAGTAAGAGGATATGTTTCTACTGTTTTTGGCTGTCCTTATGAAGGGGATATAAGTGTAGAAGCTGTTGATGAATTATGTAATCAACTATTTTCATATGGCATTTATGAAATCTCTCTTGGTGACACGATTGGTGTAGCAAATCCGTTACAAGTAGAGCAAGTGTTAGATCATTTATTAAAGAAGTATGATGCTGCGCAGTTTGCAATGCATTTTCATAATACGTATGGAATGGCACTTGCAAATGTAGTTAAGTCTTTAGAATATGGTATTACAACGTTTGATAGTTCTTGTGGTGGACTTGGAGGCTGTCCTTATGCACCAGGAGCATCGGGTAATGTTGCAACTGATGACTTAGTACATATGCTCCATAAGTTGGGGGTCCAAACAAATATAGATGAAGAAAAGTTATTGAGGGCTAGTCAATTTATTCAAAGTAAATTAAATATCCAATTACCGAGTCATGTGTATAGAGCGCTTCAACATAAAACGATAAGTAGGTGAGAAGATGCTACAATTACAAAACATATCAGTTGACTATGTTACACCGCACGTTGTAAAGATTTCGTTAAATCGTGAAAGACAAGCAAACTCATTATCTTTAGCATTATTAGATGAATTACAAACTATATTAACTCAAATAAACGAAGAAGCGAATACACGCGTAGTTATTTTAACAGGGGCTGGTGAAAAAGCGTTTTGTGCTGGTGCTGATTTAAAAGAACGCGCTGGCATGAATGAAGAACAAGTTCGCCATGCTGTTGGTATGATTCGTTCTACTATGGAGATGGTTGAACAATTACCACAGCCTGTAATTGCCGCTATAAATGGAATCGCTCTTGGTGGTGGTACTGAATTAAGCTTAGCTTGTGATTTTAGAATGGCTTCTGACTCCGCAAGCCTTGGTCTTACTGAAACTTCACTTGCAATTATACCAGGAGCAGGTGGTACGCAGCGCTTGCCAAGATTAATAGGGGTAGGTAGAGCGAAAGAGTTAATTTATACAGGAAGACGTATTTCGGCGCAAGAAGCGAAAGAATATGGTTTAGTAGAATTCGTCGTACCAGCTGATTTACTAGAGGAGAAAGCAATTGAAATTGCAGAGCGAATTGCTAGTAATGGTCCAATTGCTGTTCGATTAGCAAAAGAGGCAATTTCAAATGGTATTCAAGTAGATTTACATACCGGATTACAAATGGAAAAACAAGCGTATGAGGGTGTAATCCATACGAAAGATAGATTAGAAGGATTACAGGCATTTAAGGAAAAACGCAAGCCTATGTATAAGGGGGAGTAAATATGTTAGACCAAAAACAACAATCTAATTCATTTGAGGAACGAGTTGAAATAATTAAGCAAGGCGGAGCACCGAAATATCATGAACAAAACAAAGCAAAGGGAAAACTTTTTGTTCGCGATCGTTTAGCTCTTTTATTTGATAATGGCGAATATGTGGAAGATGCATTATTTGCAAATTGTGAACAAACAGGACTACCAGCTGATGGTGTTGTAACTGCGACTGGTAAAATACATGGTCGTACTGCGTGTGTAATGGCAAATGATTCAACAGTTAAGGCCGGATCATGGGGATCACGTACAGTTGAAAAGATTTTACGTATTCAAGAAACGGCTGAGAAGTTACGCGTGCCGTTATTTTATTTAGTTGACTCTGCTGGGGCACGTATTACAGATCAAGTTGAAATGTTCCCTGGACGCCGCGGTGCAGGAAGAATCTTTTATAATCAAGTGAAATTATCAGGTAAAGTTCCACAAATTTGCTTACTATTTGGACCTTCAGCAGCTGGTGGTGCGTATATTCCAGCATTTTGTGATGTTGTTATGATGGTTGAAGGAAATGCATCTATGTATTTAGGGTCTCCTCGTATGGCTGAAATGGTTATCGGTGAGAAGGTAACTTTAGAAGAAATGGGCGGAGCACGTATGCATTGCTCAGTATCAGGATGCGGAGATGTTTTATGTAAAACAGAAGAAGATGCAATTACTCAAGCAAGACAATATATTTCATATTTTCCAAGTAACTATTTAGAAAAGACTCCTTTGATTACACCTCAAGAACCGAAACAGTTCGATAAAACGTTAGAAGAAATCATTCCAGAAAATCAAAATGCTCCTTTCAATATGAAAGATCTTATTAATAGAATTATTGATGAAGGCTCTTTCTTTGAAGTGAAAAAATTATTCGCTCAAGAACTAATTACAGGTTTAGCACGCATCGATGGTAAGCCTATCGGCATTATTGCAAATCAACCGCGTATGAAGGGCGGCGTTTTATTCCACGATTCCGCTGATAAAGCAGCGAAGTTTATTAATTTATGTGATGCATATCATATTCCATTATTATTCCTTGCAGATGTACCTGGATTTATGATTGGTACAAAAGTAGAACGTGCTGGTATTATTCGTCACGGTGCAAAAATGATCTCTGCAATGAGTGAAGCAACTGTACCGAAAATTTCTATCGTTGTTCGTAAAGCATATGGCGCTGGTTTATATGCAATGGCAGGTCCAGCCTTTGAACCAGATTGCTGCTTAGCATTACCGACAGCTTCTATTGCAGTAATGGGTCCAGAAGCAGCGGTCAATGCTGTATATGCAAATAAAATTGCAGCTTTACCAGAAGAAGAACGTGCAAGCTTCATTGCTGAAAAACGTGAAGAGTATAAGAAAGATATTGATATTTATCATTTAGCATCAGAGATGGTGATTGATGGTATTGTTCATCCAAACAATTTACGTGAAGAGTTAAAAGGACGATTCGAAATGTATATGAGTAAATATCAAGTGTTCACGGATCGCAAACATCCTGTATATCCAGTTTAAAAGCCCTATTTAGGGCTTTCTTGCTCAAAAAGTCAAGGAGGGGAAAACATTGAAACAAGCAGTTTGGTTTCCAACAGAAGAATATAAAGAAAAAACGCGTTTATTTAGTTGGATGAAATCATTAGGCTATGAAGATTACGAAGCTTTTTATAATAAGTCGATTGAAGAAACAGCGTGGTTTTGGGGAGAAGCTGAGAAAGCGGTTGGCTATCAGTGGATGAAACAATATACAGAAGTATTAGATTTAGAAAATGGTACACCTTTTGCACAGTGGTATAATGGGGGAACTTGTAATGTAGTAGAATCTGCTTTATCTCGCTGGCTTGCTGATGATGAAACGAAAACACAGCCAGCACTTATGTATGAAGGAGAAGATGGAACAACGAAATCATTTACGTATGAAGAGCTTGATAGCTGGGTAAGCCGTGTTGCGAATGGCTTAAAACATGTAGGTATTGAGAAAGGCGATCGTGTAACAATTTATATGCCGATGATTCCTGAAACAGTTGTTGCTATGCTAGCTGTAATGAAAATTGGAGCGATTATTTCGCCAATATTTTCAGGATTTGCTGCTGATGCAGTTATGACTCGCGTACAAGCAGCTGGTTCAAAAATGATTATTACTGCAGATGGATTTTCACGTCGTGGGAAAATTGTTTCTTTAAAAGAAGAAGTAGATAAAGCTTGTGAACATTGCCCAACAGTTGAAAAGGTTGTAATTGTTCGTCATGCAGGAAATGATTTTACACCGCATAACTATGATTTTTCATGGAGTACGTTAGAAAAAGAAAAACCATTCACACATGCTGAAGAAATGCATAGTGATGATCCGTTAATGCTCATTTATACATCAGGAACGACTGGAAAACCGAAAGGAACGGTACACACGCATGCTGGTTTCCCACTAAAGTCTGCATTTGATGCGGGATTTGGTATGAATATAAAACAAGGCGACCGGGTATTATGGGTAACCGATATGGGCTGGATGATGGGGCCATTTTTATTATTCGGTTCTCTTATTAATGGAGCAACGATGGTTATGTACGAAGGCGTTCCAGATTTCCCAGAAGCAGACCGCTTATGGGAGACAGTCGATAAATATAAAATTACTCATCTCGGTATTTCACCAACATTAATCCGTGCGTTAATGTCAAAAGGTGATGAGTATGCAAATAAACACTCGTTAAAGAGTTTAGAAGTATTCGCATCAACAGGAGAGCCTTGGAATCCAGATCCATGGATGTGGCTGTTTGAAACGGTTGGAAAAGGGAAAGTCCCAATCTGTAACTATTCAGGTGGAACTGAAATTTCTGGTGGGATTTTTGGGAATGTCCTAATTAAGCCGATTGCACCGATTAGTTTTAATGCATCTTTACCAGGAATGGCAGCGGTTGTACTCGATGACCAAGGTAAACCGATTCGTGATGAAGTTGGAGAATTATGTTTAGAAAAACCTTGGGTGGGTATGACGAAAAGTTTCTGGGAAGATGATGAGCGTTATGTAAACACATATTGGTCACGTTTTGAAAATAAATGGGTGCATGGTGACTGGGTCATTTATGACGGTGAACAATATATCATAACAGGACGTTCAGATGATACGCTAAATATTGCTGGAAAACGTATTGGACCTGCTGAATATGAATCTATTCTTGTGAAACATAATGATGTAATAGAAGCAGCAGCAATTGGTGTCCCTGACGAAGTGAAAGGTGAGGTTTGTCATTGCTTCGTAGTATTGCGAGACGGTGTAATCTTCTCGAGAGAATTAAAGAAAGAATTAATGAGCTTAGTAAACTCTCATATTGGAAAAGCATTATGCCCTAAAGATATTCACGTTGTAGAAGATTTACCAAAAACTCGTAATTCCAAAGTTATGAGACGTGTTATTAAAGCTGCATACTTAGGAAAAGAATTAGGAGACTTATCGTCACTTGTAAATCCTGAAGTGGTTCAGTTTATTCAGGGGTTACAGTCTAGCAAACTATAAAATTAAAAATATAAAAACTGACCTCTAACAATTAGAGGTCAGTTTTTATATTTTTCTCGCTTTGCAATTAATACAGAAGGACGTACTTATGTAGGTACTGTTTCTTCGGTAACTTGTGATGTCGTGAAGCTTGCTGCTATTCCTGGTTCAGTTGCAGCAATTATATCTGTATGTAAAATTGAAGCAATTATACCACCTGTTACAACTGTTACTGCTGAGTTTGATTTAAATGGTGTTGACGTAGCAAATAAAGCATAATTATGCTTTATTTGTGTAAAGCCATTCTTGTGAATGGCTTTTTATTTTGTGCAAAAGAGAATATATTTTTCATATAGAAATAAGTTTTAGGGTATATAGAAGGGTGTACGAAAGGAGAATAGGAATGATTAAACTAGAAAACTTTACAAGAAATGATTTTAAGCAATTAATAAATTGGATCGATTCCAAAGAATTTTTAATACAATGGTCAGGAAATGCATTTACATATCCATTAAATGAACAGCAATTAGAAAGATATATCGAAAGTGCTAATTGTGAGAATTCAAATACGTTCGTTTTTAAAGTAATAGATGAAGAAACTAAAAACGTTATTGGGCACATTTCGCTTGGACAAATAGACAATGTAAATAAGTCTGCCAGAATTGGAAAAGTATTGGTTGGTGATACAAATATGAGAGGACGTTCTATAGGGAAGCAAATGATGAGAGCTGTACTATATATTGCATTTAATGAATTAAAACTGCATCGAGTTACACTTGGTGTTTTTGATTTTAATACTTCAGCCATTACATGTTATGAAAAAATAGGGTTTGTAAAAGAAGGATTATTAAGAGATGCGAGAAAAGTAGGAGATACGTATTGGAATTTATGGGAAATGAGTATGTTAGAATATGAATGGAACAATAATCAATAATAGTATTTTATAATTATATTATGTTAACAACAATGAAAAGGGTATGGTGTGAAAATTATGAATGAGAAAACAAAGGTAATTACAATTGCAGCTGTTTCAGGGGGTGGGAAAACAACAATTACAGAAAGATTAACTCAGGATTTAAAAAATTCAAAAGCTCTATATTTTGATAGTTATAAGTTTAATAACTGCCCGGCTGAAATTTGTAAATGGATAGATGATGGTGCCGATTATGATGAATGGGTACTAACACCATTGATTACTGATATTCAGCAACTCCTAGAAAATAGTAATATAGACTATCTTATTGTAGATTATCCGTTTGCCTACTTAAATAGTAGCATGCGGGATTTAATTGATGTAACTATTTATGTTGACACTCCTTTAGATATTGCGATGGCTAGACGGATTATAAGGGACTTTAAAGATGAACCAATTATTGAACTGCATAAAGATTTGAAGCATTATATAACGCATGCGAGAAAAGCTTATTTAGAGGCAAGTAATACTGTTAAGCCAAATTCGGATATCGTTTTAGATGGTTCATTATCTGTAAGTGAAATAATTGATCGAATAGTAGAGGAACTTAATCGAAGAGAAGTGATTGTGAATGGTTAAGTGTATAGAGGAATATGTAAAAGTTGATGACTTTAAAATATATACGAAAATATTCCAAGGAGAGAAGCTGCAGCCTGTTATTATAATGGAAGCAGGTTATGGTGATTATTCAAAGGCATGGGATCATATTGCGGAAGGACTGACTGAATATGGGACGGTACTTACATATGATCGAGCTGGATTGGGGAAAAGTGGGAAGAGTTCCAAGCAACGTATTAGTTCTGAAATGGTAAAAGAATTAAGAGATTGCTTAAAGCAATCACAACTTAAGCCACCCTATATTTTTGTAGGACATTCCTTTGGGGGGATAAATGTACGTTTATTTACGGCTTTTTATCCTGAAGATACGATGGGAGTAGTTTTAGTTGATTCGACACCAGAAAATTATAAAGAGGATTTTTTGCCAATAATGTCTTTTGAATTTCAAGAAGCTTACTATAAGCAATTTATATATGAAAGCCCATACGAAGAGTTCATGTATAGTTTAGGTGAAGCAGGTAAACATTGTAAGTCAATGAGAGATATTCCACTTGTCGTGTTAGCTGCAGGTAAAAAAGCTTTTTATTCGCAAGATGCACAAATGAAATGGTTACAATTGCAAGAAGAATTATTACAATTATCAACCAATAATAAATTTATAATTGCAGAAAATAGTGGTCACCATATTCAAAAAGATGAGCCACATTATGTAATAGATGCTGTAAAGTGGATAATAGATATGGAGAGTGATAAATGTGCTAGTTTTATTTCGGTATAATTGGCAAGTAAGAGAGGATTGGTTTAAGTGGTGTGAGCAACTTACTGAGGAAGAATTGCTTCGCAAACGTGTTGGTGGTGTAGGGAGTATTTTAGAAACACTATTTCATATAGTATGCATTAAGTCAAACAAACCTTGGTAATACAAGACTTGTTTGACTTATTTTTATAAAATGCAAACATTTTGCAAACATGAGTTATCCAAAGATACTTTTACCGAAGTTTTTAACAGCTTCTTCCTGCATATTCGGTAAAACATGAGAATAAATACTTAATGTCATTGAAATGTCTGTATGACCTAATCTTTCACTGATAACTTTAGGGTTAACTCCTTGTTTCAATAGTAAAGTTGCGGTTTGGGTTAATGGGAAAGTTGATCGCGTGGATACTAAGTTTACTGAAAAGATAAAATAATCATTTTTAGAAGGTAGGTTCGCTTATGAGCGTAGCAAGAAATCATGAAGCGATGAAGGAATCATGTTTGAAAATATACATCGCTTTAGAAGAAGCTAACTTCATTTGGGATGAAAGGGACGTTATACGTTTTCGTGAAATGTGGAGTCAAGGTATGAGTTTACCGAAGATGGCAAAAGCGTTGAGGAGACACCAAGCAGAGGTGGCACTCCTTGTAATAGATCAGGCTGATAAGTATATGATTGAAAATCGTCCAATAGGATTAGGGATTTGCTAAATAGGAAGGGGAAATCAAAATGAAAGAAATGGAAAACGGTGTATATGCAGCAACTAAATTAATCAGTAAATCAAAGGGAGGACAAGCTGTAATGAATATCAATCAAATTTGTGAATTAGATCAATATCAAGAAGCGGCATTACGTACATGGAATACAAATAACGATTTCGGTGGACGTGTTTTAAATGCAGCATTAGGGCTTACGGGGAAAGCTGGCGAGGTTGCTGATATTGTAAAAAAAGCTATTTTTCATGGTCATGGTTTTGATCCGGCTCATTGTCCAGGAGAAGAAGAAGGAAATACTCATAAAATCGCTTTAGAGTTAGGGGATATCTTGTACTACATTTCAATCATGTCTCATGAAATTGGATATACCTTATAAGATATTGCTCAAATGAACATTGCCAAACTAGCAAAAAGGTATCCAAATGGATTTAGTAGGGAATCCAGTCAAAAACGTGTTGATGTGAAATAAAAAAAGGCTAGGATTTCTCCTAGCATCATGGAATAAAAACTTCATAAAGGATTGCGTGTAGAACGTTTGTCGCACCTTTAATAAATAACAAGTTCAGGACAAAAGGTGAGAATGACAGCAATCTTTACAAGTATTTTACGAGACATTCATATGTTTAAAGTTTTTGATAAATATTAAAATTTGAATTTTGTATAAAAACGAGGGATGAGAGATGGGCAAATGGGAAGCGCAAGACGGATTGTATAAATTCGTAATAGTAGAGAATGATGGGCATTTTGATCTTACAGTTGATAGTCCATTCAACGATGAGCGGTTATGGTTTCCTTCTTATCGAATGGCTAGAAATCACTTGAAAAAGGAATACGGTTTTGAGGGCAGAATGAAAAAAGTTTTATAACAAAAGCGTTATTTCAAATGAAATAGCAGCAAACAATAGTTATCTGCCACAAAATTTATCGTAAGAATTCTCTTTGACTTTGTAGTGTTTACGAGGGTATACAGTAGCAGAGAGCTTTTTGTCAGTATGACCTGCAACATGTCCATTTATATAAATCTCACAGTAAGTATGCTCCGTTGGAAGAATAATTTCATCAATTACAATATCAATATTTTTTTCTTTTTTAAAATGTTTAATAGTTTCTTTTTTAGCTAATTCTTCTGTTTTATGCCATACATTTTGATTAAATTCTGTTGGCATACTACTGTGATTTACGATGTAATACGTCAATATAATTAGAAGCAAAATATTAATAATACAAGATATTAATAAAGGATGTAATAAGATTTTTTTCATTTAAGTTCACCTTTTAAATTTGTTTAATTGTTTGGGTTTCTATAATAACACTTTCTATGCAGTGATTACAGAACGAATTTTACTATTGTGTGACGATAGCCTAATGATTTTGTAAGGATGATACAAAAAGTGATCAAATGAATTTTTAATAAAATAGTTATTTAGTTACAAATGAATAGAGCACACAAATATGTGTGCTCTTAGAAAAATAGGTGATCTAAGTGGAGTGTCTCATGAAACTTTAAAAATTGTAATCAGATTTTCATGAGTAAATTTTTAATATTGTATGCCTTACTTGGATTTATGGAGCCTGTCATTAAAGAAAATGGTCAAGTGGGATCTAGAAGTAATTTAAACAAAATCCTTATTTTGGAGAAAGAGGATTATTTGAGATGAGTTTCAGCTAGCCCCGAACATAGCAACAATAATGGAAAAGATGGGGTAGAAAATACTTACAAGTATAAAAATAATAATAGCAAAATTCCTCTCTATACCTTTTGGAGCAAAAATAATTAAAATCAGTGATACAAATATTAAATAATTTAGATTACTATCAGATCTATAAAAATTGAAAAGTACGATAAGAGTTAACAAAACTGAAATGAAACTAAAATATTTTCTCATTACGTTATCCTTTTTTGAAAAAATGAATTATACAGATTAAATCATAATTAAAGTGAATTGAAGTGGAATTTTAACAAACTCTCTATTTTTTATTAAAAACTGCCCTTGTTGAAGGGGCAACAAGGGCAGGACAGACATATGGATTTGCAAGGGGTAATCTGCAAAATCTTATAAAATTGTAACATTAATATATACCTAGAGTAGTTACAAAAATGTAACAAAATCGTTATTTAATAATAAAGAGCGCTTTTTAAAGCGCTCAATGACCTAGACAATATTGAAAAAGAATACTCAATAATATATGTAATCTTTTAGTGTGTTCCATAATCAAAAGTTGTTCGATTTGTTTTTGGATGGTATTACATTTTGCTCTATTTTTTCATAAAGATTAAGTAATTGTTTGATAAATGTAATTTTCGGTGTTAACCAATACGAAAATAGTGCTGAAATAATTCCTATTAGAGCCCCTGTTACGACATCGAAAGGATAATGAACTCCTACCCAGATACGAGAAATAGCTACACAAAATGCAAGTACAAGCCATAACCACCCAGTCTTTTTACGAACAAGCCAAAATGAAAAACAAATTGAAAAAAATAGAATCGTATGGTCGCTAGGAAATGAATTATCTACTGCATGATCGACAAGTTTATTAACATTAGGTAATACTGCAAATGGTTGATAATTCAAATGCAAATTCCCTGCTAATTTTCCAATTATTTCAGCAGTTACGAAAGCAACCATTGCTTGAATAATCATCATTTTGTTTTTTCTAGATTGAGTAAACCAATAAGCCATAATAATTAAACCTAAAAAATACACCATATATTCCGCCAAAAATACCATAGTTGAGTTTAGGGATGAATATTGCTTCCCTAAATCATTGATAGCTCGAAAAGCATCAATATTTAATTGAGAAAAAGACATTTTTAAATCGCTCCTTATTGTGTGTCTATAACTTTATTATGTGAAAATTTTTTTAACTGAGGCTTAACGGTTTCTTAATTAATTCTTAGTTATTTCTTAACAATTCTTGTTTGTGTATAAGGAAAATTATAGTAAAGAGTTTATAGTGAAAAAATTGATTTTAGTGACATTAGTATTACAAAACTGTAAGGATTAGCTCATTAAAGATTTTTTATAAAATAGTTATTTAATAAAAAAAGCAGGTAGCTTTCGCTAGGCTGCTTTGCTCCATACGGGAGTTCTCGTTATGTAATTTAGATAAAGATACTAGCTATTAAAAATATAGCACCTATCAAAATTAGAAAATCAAATAAAATTAAGAACTGGTTTTTCTGTGGCTTTCGAAATTCCCTTATTAAGCTAAAAACTGCACTCATTCCGAAACAAATGTATAACAAAATCATTATTGTTTCTGACATCATTAACACTCCTAATATATTAATAATTTAATTATATAACGAAAAACATATATATGTAACTTTTTAACAAAATCCTTATTTTTTATAAAAAAAATTGCCCTTGCATTCTAGGGCGCAAGGGCAGAATAGACATATGGATTTGCAAGGGGTAATCTGCAAAATCTTATAAATTGTAACATGTATATAAACCTAAAGTGGTTACGGAAAAGTAACAAAATCGTTATTTTGTACAACAAGGTAGTCAGCGCAATTAACTAACTGCTTGTTGAAAAAGAAGCCCCGCAGGAAATGCTACAGGGCTTCAGGTTGAGTTATGTCGTACTCACAAGTGATTTTAACATGAATTTTGCGGTGAATAAGCTGGTAAATGTGTCCAAGTAGTTTGGAGCTATTATTTTAAACAAAAACGCTATTTTAGTAGAAAGGAGAATGGATATGGAACGAATTGAAGCTGCGGAAGAATTACTTGAGGATATGAAGGAATGCTTTTTGACTGGGACATCTTTAAGGGTTGAAGCAAATGATTTTAATCTCGTATCTTGGCTGATAAAAGAAGTGAAGCGTAAAACTAAATAAAAATTTCATTTTGTCACAAATAAAAAAGCAGCTAGCTAAAGCTAACTGCTCGGCTGGATCTCCAAGGGGGAATGGAGAAAGGCTAGGGACTTCATTAAATGAGTTCTGGCTATCGCCTATCTGCATTATTGACGGAATATTGAGTTTTATTTAGATGAATAGAATGAATATATGTATAAATTTTAAACTGAATTAGATAAAGAATAACATAGTTGCAGCGTAGCAAGATACAACTGAAATGATAGAAAACATGGTTTTAAGTTTTCGGCGTTCTTGTTTATTCTCGGTAGCAAACGAAATATATTTTCGTATTCCAAATGCTAATATCCAAACGCCAAATGTTAATCCAAATATCCCAACAAAAAACTGAGGATTTGGAAATGAAGTATGATTCGTAGCAGATAAAAGTACAGTTTTAATGGATAAATAACAAAATGTTGTTAAAAGAGAGCAATATATGATAGCGATAATCCATTTATTCATAATAGTTACCTCCTTTTATAAAATGGTAAATTATATAAGTTGAAAATATTATATCATGAAGAACTTTTAATTGTATGTAATGAAAAAACTCAACAAAATAATCCTTTGCGCGACA
>NZ_LDUK01000032.1:0-122870 GCF_001043575.1 Bacillus sp. LK2 | reverse complement strand
AGATAATTCTTCTCAAGATAAACAGCAAAGTGCTAAGCAAAACGATTCTTCCCAAGATAAACAGCAAAACTCTAAACAAGATAATTCTTCTCAAGATAAACAGCAAAGTGCTAAGCAAAACGATTCTTCTCAAGATAAACAGCAAAACTCTAAACAAGATAATTCTTCTCAAGATAAACAGCAAAATGCTAAGCAAGACGATTCTTCCCAGGATAAACAGCAAAGTGCTAAGCAAAACGATTCTTCCCAAGATAAACAGCAAAACTCTAAGCGAGATGACTCGTCTCAAGGTAAGCAACAAAGCGCTGGAAGTAATAGTATTTATGATTTTACAAAACCAAAAAAAGACCGTATTCATTCTCTACAAGATTTAATAGAGAAACTAAAAAGGTCTAGTGATTTTGTTAATTACCATACATCTGATGATGAAACGATGCCTTATTATATTTCTTACTATCGACCTTCACTTGATGGAGAGAAATTACAGAAATATTTAATGCCTACTCTGTTAGAACGACCTTGTACTTCATTAGAAGAATTAAAAGAACATATTCCGATGAGTGGTATTACAATTACGAACGACTTACAAAAAATTGAGGATATGGTTTTAAAGGGACATGCAATTATTCAATTGAACCAGCAAGATCAAAAATGTATGCTTGCAAACATTGCAATTGATAATTATCGTGCGCCAACTCCTCCTTTAAACGAATCAACTGTTATCGGCCCTCAAGAAGGTTTCGTAGAGGATATTGATACAAATATTAATTTAGTTCGAAAGCGGCTTCCTGTTTTAGATTTACAAACAAAAGAAATGATTGTCGGCGAGTTTTCAAAAACAAAAGTTGTCATGATGTATTTAGACAACCTCGCTGAAAAAGAAAATGTGGATTTTCTCGAGGAATCCTTACGCGCTCTTAAATATGACCAAATTAACGATAGTGCTTATATACAAGAATTAATGGGTGAAAAGTCGATTTTCCCTCTCTATATCAATACAGAACGCACTGATAGAGTCACAAAAGCACTTATTGATGGAAAAATCGCTATTTTCGTTGATGGTTCTCCAAGTGTCCTATTAACACCTGTATCATATTTCGATTTTTTCATTTCACCTGAAGACTATAACGTATCTTGGCTATACGCGACATTTTCAAGAATTTTACGCCTTATCGCCGTTCTATTTTCGATCTGTGCTACACCGTTATACGTTGCAGTTTTAAATTATCATTATGAACTCATTCCAAGTGATTTGCTTGAAACTTTGATTTTATCAAGGGCACAAGTACCGTTTCCACCTTTAATTGAAGCACTCTTTTTAGAACTCGCGATTGATTTATTAAGAGAAGCTGGTGCGAGGTTACCGATGAAGGTCGGTCAAACACTCGGTATTGTAGGTGGTATCGTAATCGGACAAGCATCTGTACAAGCTGGTTTAACGAGTAATATTTTATTAATTATCGTTGCATTATCCGCACTTGCATCCTTTATTACACCTATTTATAAAATGGGTAATGCCGTTCGATTACTACGTTTTCCATTTCTCGCATTCGCAGAAATAGGAGGACTCTTCGGTATATCTCTCGGATTTATCTTTTTATTTACCCATTTGTTTAGACTTACTTCTTTACGTAAGCCGTACGCTCTCTTTTATCCAACGAGACAACAATCCTTTAAAGATTCTTGGATTCGCTTTCCATTAACAATGATTGATACACGAGATGTACAAGCAAGGCCACAACATGTAAAAAAATCAGCAAAAGGGATTTCAACAAGACATCGATCGGACTTTGATGATTAAGGAATGAGGTGCATTTGATGAGTAAAGTTCAAGAAAAATATCAAATATCTCCTGTCTTTGTTTTCTTCTTAATTCACAGTGCACAGTTCGGTGCTGGCGTTCTTGGATTCGCTCGCATTATTGCAAAAGCCGCTGGGTACGACGGCTGGATGGGAGTTGTAATCACAGGAATCTGTATCCATATTCTTATATGGATGATGTATTACTTATTAAAAGAAACAAACGGGAATTTAATTGATTTACAAAGGCAAACATTTGGAAAATGGCTAGGAAACGGCATTAATATCATCTTTGCAGCTTATTTTTTAACCGTCAGTATTTCCGTCATCCGAACATATGTTGAAATTATTCAAGTATGGATGTTCCCTACCGCTTCCACTTGGATGTTAACACTCTTTTTATGCTTAGTTAGCTATTACATTATTTCTTCTGGTTTTCGTGTAATTACTGGCATTTGTGTTATCTCAGTTGGCGGTACATTCGGATATTTATTTCTTTGCCTATTCGTTTTGAAATACTCACATTGGGATAATTTACTACCGATTTTCACACATTCTTTTTCAGATATTTTAAAATCCGCCAAGCTGGCAATCTACAGTATGACAGGGTTTGAGATTTATCTTATGATTTATCCATTTGTAAAAAATCCTAAGCAATCGCATAAATTCGCTCAATACGGGGCACTATTTTCAAATCTTCTATATTTATTTAGTACACTTTTAGCCTTTGCATTTTTTAGTGAAAAACAATTATTAAAAACAATATGGTCTCAACTTTCTATGACCCAAGTAATTCAATTACCATTCATAGAAAGGCTAGAATATATTGCAATTTCAGGTTATGCACTCGTTATTATTACCAGCTTTATCCTTCCTTTATGGGCGGCAACAAGATCAACTCACGAAATATTTCGCGTAAAACAAAGAGGGATTCTAATCGCTTTTATCCTTATCACCCTCATCGTTTCGCAACTTTTAACAAACAGACACAATATTAATAATTTTATTAGTAATGTATCCAAAGTTAGTTTTTGGCTCATCTATGTATATATCCCTATTTTATTTATCATTGTGTGGGTGAAAAGAAAATGGAAAAAATCAAAAACAAAAGCAAATTAATACTTATTTCTTGCATAACACTCTTCAGTCTAACTGGATGTTTACAAAAAAATATTGTCGATGATGTACAGCTTATTCAAGGAAGTGTTTTTGATGTAGCAAAAGATAATAAAGTAAAAGTGACATTCGTTTGTCCTATTCAGAAAAAAGGAAATAAGGTTCAAGTTTTTGAAGGCAGTGCAAATGCGGTAAAACAAGTAAAAGCAGACACATCTTTAGAGTCTTCTCAACCATTTGCTAGCGGACAAATGCGTGTTGCTCTATATACTATAAGACTTGCGAAGAAAGGAATGTCCACTTCATTTGATACATTACTTCGAGATGTGAATATAGGGAACGCTTTATATGTTTCTTTAATAGAGGGAAATGGTACTGAACTTTTAAAAGGAAAATATACGACTTCATACAACGTTGCAATTTATATAAAAAAATTGCTTGAACATAACATGAAAACTGGTCCTTTACCAACGGATAACCTGCATATAGGAGCATTCCGTTATTATCGAGAAGGACAAGACTACTACATCCCGATTTTAAAAAAACATGCTGATAAAATAAAAATCAACGGAATTGGTCTTTTTAAAAAGGATAAATATATCGGTAAAATTGCGAAAAAAGATATGTTTATATTTAAAGGACTGCTAGAGAAACATAAATTAGATTCACATGAATTTAAAACGGATTCTGCGTACGTAATGATTAATAATATTCGTTCTGTTCCAACTTGCGATATAAAAATAAAAAACGGGAAACCTTCTTTTTTCATTCACGTTAAGCTTGATGCCCGTATTCAAGAACTATCGAAGCAAATTAACTTAGAAAATGTCAAGAACATAAAAAACATTGAAAAAGCTATCCAAAAACAATTGGATACACAAGGTAACAAACTAATTAAGCAGCTTAAATCTTTAGACGTCGACCCTCTCGGGCTAGGAGCAAAATATAAACAGCATTATCGTCCCTTCAAATTAGAAGAGTGGCGAAGAATGTATAAAGATGTTCCAATTAAAGTGAAATACACTGTCAACATTACAAATTCTGGTGTAATTGAATGATAATGATTGAACTCCTCCCTCCGGCATGATACAACGGAGAGAGGAGTTTTTTATTACCAAATATAGAGAGAAAAGATATTCACGGGGGAGCTTATGTCTAAAAAATTAGTAAAGCCTATTTTAAATGGTATTTTATTTCTCGGCGTCTTTTTATTTGCTCATACATACTTAAAAAATGTTTCTTTCACACGTTATTTACTTGTCATTATACCGATGCTACTCATCGGAATATTTAGTATCGATCTTATTTTATCCATTTTAATAAAAAAAGAAGAATAACGAGCGAACATCTTATTTCTCATAAGATGTTCTTTTTATTTAATAACTACCTTATGTTACAATAAACTTCGGCATAACGTAAGAAAGGATGAAACAACATGACAAACGAAAAAGGTTTAGATAAAGGATACGAACTTGTTGCGAAAATGCATGAAGTATTCGGACATCCTGTGACAGGTACTCCAACAAAACTAACAGAAGAGCGTGCAAAAATTCGTGCTAGCTTTATGCAAGAAGAGTTAGAAGAATTTCTAGAAGCAACAACTGTCGAAGATCAATACGATGCACTTATTGACCTTATTTACTTTGCATTCGGAACGTTTGCAGAAATGGGCGTACGTCCAGATAAAGGATTTGAAATTGTAAACAATGCCAACATGGCAAAACTATTCCCTGATGGAAAGCCTCGATTCCGCGAAGGCGATGGCAAAATTTTAAAACCAGAAGGATGGCAAGCACCGGAACCACAACTTCGTGCTGAAATCGAACGCCAGCGTCAAGAGGCGGAAAAAAACTGCTAGGAGATCCTAGCAGTTTTTTATTATGTCTTTTTTCACCGATATATTTTTCACGTAATTCATTAATGATCCGCACGTCCTGCTGCTCCCGCTCCCGTTCCAACTCCACCGGTCCAAGGCTGTTGTTGCTGTTGACCGTGGTGTTGCTGTTGACCGTGGTGTTGCTGATGGCCATGGTGTTGCTGTTGGCCGTGGTGTTGATGCTGACCGTGGTGTTGATGTTGGCCGTGGTGTTGATGCTGACCGTGGTGTTGATGTTGGCCGTGGTGTTGAACTTGGTGAGTTTGATAATGGACAGCCTGCGGATGAACTTGATGATGGCCTTGGTGATGTACTTGTTGCTGATGTTGACCGTGGT
This sequence comes from Bacillus sp. LK2, assembly GCF_001043575.1. Classification (NCBI taxonomy): domain Bacteria; kingdom Bacillati; phylum Bacillota; class Bacilli; order Caryophanales; family Bacillaceae; genus Bacillus; species Bacillus sp. LK2. Next base: position 117,741 of record NZ_LDUK01000032.1, on the reverse strand, counting down.
GTTGATGTTGACCATGGTGGTGATGTTGACCATGGTGATGATGTTGACCGTGGTGACCATGATGATGAGCTTGATGAGTTTGATAATGGACAGCCTGCGGATGCATTTGGTGGTGTCCGTGGTGATGTACTTGTTGTTGATGATGGCCATGGTGACCGTGGTGTTGAGGATGACCGTGGTGTCCGTGGTGATCATGGTGATGATGTTGACCATGAACAACTTGTGGATGACCACCTACTCCTCCTGCCACAACACCTACTCCTGGTACAGGGAATCCTGTCTGCACTCCTCCAACGAAAGAAGGGAATGTAGTTGGTACTCCTACTGGAATTCCAGTTTGTGCGCCGGCTACTGATGTCGGCATTCCTCCTGTTAATGTTGGCATTCCAGTTTGCATGCCAGCCATTGATGTCGGCATTCCTCCTGTTAATGTTGGCATTCCAGTTTGCATGCCAGCCATTGATGCCGGCATTCCTCCTGTTAATGTTGGCATTCCAGTTTGCATGCCAGCCATTGATGCTTGATTTCCTCCTGTTAATGTTGGCATTCCAGTTTGCATGCCAGCCACTGATGTCGGCATTCCTCCTGTTAATGTTGGCATTCCAGTTTGCATGCCAGCCATTGATGCTGGAATTCCTCCAGCTGCTCCACCCATCCAGCTCGGCATTCCACCGTATCCTTGTTGCCCTGCTCCACCCATTAACATCATTTGTGCATAACTGTCCGATTCGCCTCCGAAGAAGCCATGTGGTGCATTATTGTCCATCCCTTTCATTCCTTTCACCTCTTCTACTCAATTTAGCCTACCTTTTTTATCATATTTCCTATAGAAGAATAGGTGTTTGTCTGTATAGGAATTCCGCACCTTTTTCTTCGCTATTCATTCATGATAGGATTAATTGACTGATTATTCTTTCCTTATAAAAAAAGGGGGCATTTCCATTGGAGAACGTAACAAAAGCTTCAATCAACGATTTAGACTCAATCGTACATATAGATATCGAAATAATCGGAGACGATAGTAGAAGAAATTATATTAAACACGCTATTAATGAAGGACAATGCATAATTGTAAAAGAGGGCAATTCCATTTCTGGTTTTCTAACATACGATACAAATTTTTGGGGTTATACTTTCCTCTCATTGATAATTATTTCGCCAACTAAAAGAAGAAAAGGTCATGCAAGCTCATTAATCTCATATATGTTAAGCCATTCTCCTACTCAAAAAATATTTTCTTCAACGAACAAATCTAATGAAAATATGCAAAAAGTTTTTCAAGCGAACGGATTTATACGTAGTGGAATGATTGAAAACTTAGATGAAGGTGATCCAGAGTTTATTTTCTACACAAAAAAGCTCAGGGCATAAACGCTCTGAGCTTTTATTTAAAATCAATTAGTTTGCAACAACGTTAACAAGTTTTCCAGGAACTACAATTACTTTACGAACTGTTTTTCCTTCGATTTGTTCTTTAATTGCTTCAAGTGCAAGTTGTTCCATTTCTTCTTTTGATGCGTCTTTTTTCATTGTTAGTTTTGCACGAACTTTGCCCATAATTTGAACAACGATTTCAACTTCATCTTCTACAAGTTTAGACTCATCAAATGTTGGCCAGCTTGCATATGTGATTGTTTCATTGGATCCAAGTTTGCTCCATAGTTCTTCCCCGATATGAGGTGCAACTGGTGCAATCATTTTCACGAAACCTTCTACATATTCTTTCGGAAGTGTTTCAGCTTTGTATGCATCGTTGATGAATACCATCATTTGAGAAATCGCTGTGTTGAAGCGAAGCTCTGCATAGTCTTCTGTTACTTTCTTCACTGTTTGGTGGTAAGCTTTTTCAAGCTCTTTGTTTGGTGCATCAGTAATTTTCTCACTTAATTCACCGTTATCTTGAACGAATAGACGCCATACGCGGTCTAGGAAACGACGAGCTCCGTCAAGACCATTTTCAGACCAAGCTATTGAAGCATCTAATGGTCCCATGAACATTTCGTATAGACGAAGTGTATCTGCACCATGGCTTGCTACGATATCATCAGGATTTACAACGTTACCTTTTGATTTACTCATTTTCTCGTTGTTTTCACCTAAGATCATACCTTGATTGAATAATTGTTGGAATGGCTCTTTCGTTGGAACCACGCCGATATCGTATAATACTTTATGCCAGAAACGAGCATATAGTAAGTGAAGTACAGCATGCTCCGCTCCGCCAATATAAATATCAACTGGAAGCCATTGTTTTACTTTTTCAGGATCTACAAGTGCTTCACTGTTGTTTGGATCGATGTAGCGTAGGTAGTACCAGCAGCTACCAGCCCATTGTGGCATTGTGTTTGTTTCACGACGACCTTTTTTACCAGTTTCAGGATCAACAACATTTACCCATTCGTCAATGTTTGCAAGTGGTGATTCACCTGTACCAGATGGACGAATGTTTTCTGTTTTCGGAAGAACTAGTGGTAATTCTTCTTCTTTCACAGCTGTCATTATACCATCTTCCCAATGGATTACTGGAATTGGCTCGCCCCAGTAACGTTGACGACTAAATAACCAGTCACGTAGACGGTACGTTACTTTTTGATTTCCTGCGCTTGTTACTTCAAGCCATTCAATCATTTTTACAATGGCTTCTTCTTTATTTAACCCGTCAAGGAATGCTGAGTTTACGTGAGCGCCATCACCTGTATATGCTTCTTTCGAAATGTCTCCGCCTTTTACAACTTCCTTCATTGGAAGGTTGAACGTTGATGCGAATTCATAATCACGCTCATCATGAGCTGGAACTGCCATTACAGCACCTGTTCCGTAAGTTGCAAGAACATAGTCAGCGATCCAGATTGGTAATTTCTCACCATTTACTGGGTTAACTGCATAAGCACCAGTGAATACACCAGTTTTCTCTTTCGCAAGTTCTGTACGCTCTAGGTCACTCTTCATTTTTACAGAATTAATGTAAGCTTCTACAGCTTCTTTTTGCTCTGCTGTTGTAATGTCAGCAACAAGTGCATGCTCTGGAGCAAGTACACAGTAGCTTGCGCCAAATAGTGTATCAGGACGCGTTGTGAAAACTGTGAATTTCTCATCTGTACCATCGATGTTGAAGTGTACTTCTGCACCTTCAGAACGACCGATCCAGTTACGTTGCATGTCTTTTAAGCTTTCTGGCCAATCAAGCTCATCTAGATCTTCTAATAGACGATCTCCGTAAGCTGTAATTTTTAACATCCACTGTCTCATCGGACGACGCTCAACTGGATGTCCACCGCGCTCGCTCTTACCGTCAATTATTTCTTCGTTTGCAAGTACTGTACCAAGTGCTGGGCACCAGTTTACAGGTACTTCATCAACGTAAGCTAAGCCTTTTTCAAATAGTTTTAAGAAGATCCATTGTGTCCACTTGTAGTAGTTTGGATCTGTTGTATTTACTTCACGGTCCCAATCGTAAGAGAAACCTAATGATTTAATTTGATTACGGAATGTATTAATATTATGCTCTGTAAATTCTGCTGGGCTGTTTCCAGTATCAAGTGCATATTGCTCTGCTGGAAGACCGAATGCATCCCATCCCATTGGATGAAGAACGTTATATCCTTGCATACGCTTCATACGAGATAAAATATCTGTCGCTGTATAACCTTCTGGATGTCCTACGTGTAAGCCTGCACCTGATGGATATGGGAACATATCTAGTGCATAAAATTTTGGTTTTTCTGTCTCATCTGGCGTACGGAATGTTTTATTCTCTTCCCAGTACCCTTGCCACTTCTTCTCAATTTCTTGATGATTAAAGCTCATGAGATACCCTCCTTGAAATTCTATTTATTTTCACCGCCCAAAATACAAAAAACCTCTCATCCCTAGAAAGGGACGAGAGGTTATAGATTCCCGCGGTACCACCCTAAATTAATGTAAAAATATACATTCGCTTAGATCCGTAACGTGGATTAACGGCAATTGCTACTACTAGTTTCACAACTGCAACTCAAAGGCGAGTTCATAACGAAACGTGGATTGACTTGCACCGACCGTCAACTCTCTAAACCAGCTTCTATTACTACTACTCCTTCTCACTGTTATTACAAGTATGAGTTAATTAAATATATTCTAAAACATGTTACATGTTCCGTCAAACTAAACTGCAATTTTTTCTTCAACTGTTTCTTCTACTTTTACTCGTTTATCATAAATGCTCGTTGCAATAAGCGCTACTACAAGCATTACCATGATCGCTATAAACAATACTTCCATATTGTATAAATCAACAATTGCCCCACCAACGACCGGTCCGAACATTTTACCTACAGTCGCCGCGCTATTTACAACCCCTTGATAAAACCCTAATTTATCTTTCGGTGCAAGTATATTTGCAATGGTCGGAACTGCCGGCCATACGAATAATTCACCAATCGTTAATGTCACCATCGCAACGAGGAACATCGTAAATTGCTGCGCTTGACTTAACACAATGAATGACGCCGCAAAAATGACGATTCCAATCATAATTTGTTGTTTTAAAGAACGCTTCATCCAGCGAATTAGCATACTAACGAGTGGCTGCGCACAAACAATCATCGCTCCGTTTATTGTCCATAATAAACTATAGTGACGAAGGCTAATATTTAATTCCTGCATATGTGTTGCAATCGCCCCTTGCCACTGTACGTATGTAACCCAGCATAAAGCATATGCTACACATACAATAAGAAGTGCTTTGAAGCCTGGTGTAAGTGACCAGCCTTTTTTCGTTTCGATTTCTTTTTGCACTCCTGGCTCTTTTTTGTCTTCCATACCACGGAATCCAATAAAAGCAATTAAGAAGAAAACAAAGTATAAAATAAAGTTCGCTAAGAAAATATAATCAAAACGATACGATGCAACTAATCCACCACACGCTGTTCCAATTGCAATACCAACATTTTGTCCAACATACATCGCATTAAACGCTCGTCTTCCGCCTTCTGGCCAAACCGTACCAACCATCGCATACATCGATGGGAAGACCATTCCAGAGCCAAAGCCGATTAACGCTAGCCACACAACATATAAAGGCCAACCGTGGAAGAACACAAGACCTAAAATTGATACGAGTGTAATAACAATCCCTACTAAAGTTGATTTGTATCCGCCCCATTTATCAAATAAAACACCGCCGAGCAAGTTTCCGATTACACCAGTAAGTGAGTTGATCATTAATACCATTCCAGCCACTGATAAAGATTTTCCTAGATGATCATGCAAATAAATTGTATTAAAAGGCCATAAAAAAGAAGCACCCGTGACATTAATAATCATCCCAGCTACTAATAGCCATACTTTCCTTGGCATAGTTTCCCCTCCTATTCTATTTTTTTCGTTCATATATATAACAGTAAAATTGTAGTCGTTTTTAAATAGGAAGGCAACTGATTAATAGTTGATGAAATTCAGATAATAGGACGTTAGTATATGAAATTATATCGATTGCCCATTAAAATATATCAGCGATTTTTTAAATATATCGACCGCAACTCGAAATATATCGGCGATTTCCCAATTATATCGACCGCAACTTAAAATATATCAGTGATTTTCCAATTATATCGATTTACCGACAAAAAGCGACACCGGTAACAATCTACATAAAATAAGAGGAGGTTGTATTAAGTTAATACAATCTCCTCTTATTTTAGATTATCCAACTTCTTTTTTACGTTTTGCACTTTCTTTAGAGCTCCATTTAAAGATTTTATCTAGTAAGGAGTATATCCTCCCAAATTCTTTCGTTAACAAAGGTCCTAACGATGCCAATATTAAAACATATAAGGCTGAGAACGGTTTAATCGTTGCCATTAAGCCACCAGCAATTCCAATATTCGTGGAAGCCTTATGCGATAAACCCGCTTTACGTCCAGCAATCATTCCAGCTGTAAAATTACCAATGACAGTTATGAGTACTGCTCCTAACGTTAACCAAACAGCCCCACCTAATGAAAACGGATTAAAGCCATCTCAATCGTGTCTAAAGCTTGTGGTCTATATATCATTCCACCTAATATAGCCGCAATTTGTCTCGCTTCAGAATCGCGAAGGGAAATGCTTGAAATACTCTCCTCATGATCAGCATCAAAATGATACATTTCTCTTCGACCATCATCATGAATAACAATAACCATTTTTTCATTACCTTTTGTGATTACTTCAAACTTACATTCAATACCCGGTAGTTCACTTTCTCTAATATTCATATTTTCCGCCTCCTAAAGTTGTTTAGTTACGGCTTTTATAAATCTACATCAATCTCCGTTTTAAACTTCTCATCCTTTGAGATACCTAAATACTTGAGCGTCTCTGATGGAGTCGCGTGATGGAAATGTTTTTGCAACAACGCAATCGCTATTCCTCTTTTGTACGCGTGAAACCCAAATGTTTTTCTCATTGAGTTCGTTCCAATCTTTCCAACAATCCCAACCGCTTCCGCAGCACGATGAATCACACGATATGCTTGTTGGCGCGTAATTGAATTTGTCGTTTTATTAGATTGAAATACGTAGTTCTCCCTTTGAGCATCAAAAGATTGTACGTACTCTAAAAGTGCTTCTTTTACCTTTGTATTTAAATAAATATCTTGTTTAAATTTTTCATCTTTCACAGGAAGAGAATAAAAATCTTTAACAGTCCCATCTTCATTTAATACATCTTCAAATTTCATGCTAAGTAGTTCTGTAATTTTTAATCCTGTGTTAATCCCAATAACAAATAAAAGATAATCTCGCTGTGAGTGCTCTTTTAAATACTTTTTCATAGCCTCAATTTGATTTATATCTTTTAATGCCTCTACAACTTCCATACATGTATTCTCCTCATCTTATGAACGGTAATTTTCTCATTATCCTGTTCATTTTACCTTATCACGCTATGAGATTTCCATGTATTATCCATTATTTTTACAATATACTGCTGAGGTCCCGACAATTTTTCATTTTGAAATTTACGATTGTACAAATACGGTGTGGTTAGAAAAGAAATGGGGGGATAAAAGTTCAACTTCTTTCTACAGATCGGATTCCTCCTTTCATTTCCCAGCTGATGATACTCTTATATTATGTTACTTATTTATATTATATTAGATATTTTAGTAACATCAAAGTATTTTTTCTGAAAATAATAAAAACCGAGCAGCTTCGCTCGGTTTTTTATTAATCTTCTTTCGGAAGAACAATTCCTTTATACAATTGAACTGTAATGAAGTAATAAATCGTGTAAATAACTACGAAAATTACGATTGGTACCCAAATACGGAAGTACGGATCGATTAAAATAAATCCGAAAATATTCATACCAACTAATACGTGGGCGATACCTATAATCGCCGGGAATAAGAATACTAAGAATAACTCTTTATAAATTGATTTCGTTAATAATTCACGGCGCACTCCGATTTTACGAAGCATTTGATAACGCGTAATATCTTTTGATGCACCAGAAAGAATTTTAAACATTAAACAACTTGCCATCATTGCTAAGAATGCAATTCCAAGGAAGAATCCCATAAACACTGTTCCACTCGCAACGCCATAGAACATATCGTACGCCTGATATTTACTGCTCATTTGCTCAGCTTTTACATTTTTATATTTAACTAGCTGCAACTCGTCAAGTTTTTTCCATTCTTTTGTATATGCTACAAAATCATCTGTTTTTCCGATAAATGCTATACTTTCTTTACCATTTATCCCATCGTACATTTTTTGATCTACAATTTTAATTGCATGATCTTCATATATATAATATGGATGGATTGTACTAAAAGCATCAACCCATTCTTTTGGAAGTTCTTTAGCATTCGCATCTTTTTCATTCATTTCTCTAGAAACTGCACCTACTGGTAGTTCCTCTGAAACTTTTTTCGTATTCACTAAATCCTTCATCGACTTCATATTTTCCATATCTTTTACTACAGGTCGATTTTTCTCTAAATCTTCTTTTACATAATAAACGTATTTATCATCAACTTTGTAACGATATTCACTTTTCTCTTTAAATGGAATACCGTCTAGAATTTTCTTTTCTTCAGCTGTAGGGTTATGAACAACTGAATCGTATATTACTAAACCATCAACCATTTTTATAACGTTATTTTTAAACGCCATACCACCTGAAATTGCACCGGCTCCAAGAGCAACTAACATCGCTACTGTTGCAAGTACCTTTGTTAAGCTATTAATACGGAAATTTAATTGTGCAAATGTAAAAGCGTTAAGTCCTTTTTCACTACGTTTTTTATTACTTTTTAACTTTTTAATAATAACTGGGAGAAGCGATCCAAACAGCATGTAAGTACCAGCTGTTGTTGTAATTAATGCAATAAGAATGCCCATTTCTCTTAGTTTTTCCATGTAAATCATTGATGCATAGCCAATTCCTAATAAAATAACCGCAAGGAATGCAACTAAACCTGTCATTTTCCCTTTTACCGCAACACGTTCTGTTTGTGCGTCTGCATGTACAAGTTGCAGTACAGAAATACGTGATAATTTAATACTGTTCATAATTGCCGATAATACAAATAGTGCAAAGAAGAAGATGCAAGTAACAGTCATTGATGGTAAATAAAATGCTTTATAGCCTTTACCAGCAAATTCTAATTGTTTCATTAATAACTGTCCGATACCTTCTGCAAGTCCTACACCAACTATAATACCAATCGCAAGAGACGCAGCACCTAATACGATTGTTTCAATAAACATAAGTAATGTAACTTTATGCTTTTTTGCTCCTAACATCATATACATACCAAACTCTTTTTGACGAAGAGATAGTAAGAAAGAGTTCGCATACAAAATATAGAAGAACGTTATAATAGCTAGTAAAAATGAACCTGCTTGGAATACAAATCCAATTTGGCCAATAGTAGAATTTTCCTTAAGGAAGGCTTCGTTTAACGCTAATGTTTGGAACATATAAAAAATTGAAATCGACATGACAAGACCGACAAGTAAGACGATATAATCTTTCAGCTTACTTTTTAGCCCTGACATGGAAAGTTTAAATAACATGCCTGAACCTCCTTTCTTACGCTTTTTGTGTGCCTAAGTCTGCAAGCACATCTAAAATTTCTTTGTAGAACTCTTCACGCGTACCACCACGGTGAATTTCTTTATATAGCTCACCATCTTGAATGAATAAAATACGTTGACAGTAACTTGCACTATATGGATCGTGAGTAACCATCATAATAGATACGCCTTGTTCTTCATTTAAGTTTGTCATCGCATCAAGTAAACTTGCTGCATTTTTAGAATCAAGAGCTCCTGTTGGCTCGTCCCCTAAAATAATTGCCGGCTCATGCACAAGTGCACGCGCTGCTGCTGAACGCTGTTTTTGTCCACCAGATACTTCAGATGGATACTTTTGAAGAATTTCCGAAATCCCTAACATATCCGCTACTTTTTCTACTTTCGGGCCAATATTACGTGATGGAACACCTTGAAGGGAAAGTGGAAGTGCAATGTTTTCATAAATAGATAAGTTCTCTAATAAGTTAAAATCTTGGAAGATGAATCCTAATTTTTGCGAACGGAAATCAGAAAGCTCACCTTGCTTCATTTTCGTAATGTCCGTACCCGCAATTTCAACAACGCCGCCTGTTGCTTTATCTAACGTTGAAATTACATTTAATAATGTCGTTTTACCAGAACCAGATGGTCCCATAATACCAACAAACTCACCCTCTTGAATTGAGAATGATACACCTTTTAACGCATGTGATTGGTTCTCACCTTTTTTACCGTACACTTTTTGAACGTTTTTCACGTCTACAACTGGTTTCGTCATATATATCCTCCTACACTTGTTTTTCCATTACCTATTTTGCGCTTTTTGGAGGTGAACTGCTATTTGTTAACATTACATTTACCTTACACTTTTGTAAGAAAAAAAACTGAGCGTGTAAGCTCAGTTTTTTATCCTTTTAAAACAAATTCATTTCCTTCATTAACGATTTTTAAAATATATCGATTTACCGACAAAAACTAACCTAATAAAGTGAAACTTTTATCAGTGGTTTTTTTGTTCATCCCCCACTGATTATTAGCCCACACCAATCGGGCTTTTACGGGGAGTCTTACTGCCCGCAAATAGCGGGGCAAAATGAAACCAGGTCATACTGCGACCTGGTTTACTCTGATTGTTTTGATTTTTGAGGCTGTCCTTTTTTACTGTTACGTTGTTTCACCTGAACAATCGGATCAAGTTCATTTGAAAACTCAGCGTTATGTCCATTTTGCGTTTTTTGCTCTGGGTTATTTTGATCTGAACGTTTCGCCATTACATTCACTCCTTATTAGTGCGGTGTAATAATCATTTGATGTTGCAATTGGCGAATTGCCATACGTGCTCTATTTAACTGCTCACGTTGCTCATCATTCGCATGTTGCTGCATCGTTTGTAAGTCATTATATGCTTGTTCTAATTGCAACTGAGCATCCGAATACTCCATCGTATTGTAATGCTCTTGTCTCATACCAAGATCTAATTGTTCTTTCGCATATTCCACTGCTTGTTCAGCTTGTGTAATATACGATTCAAGTGATTGACGCTCTGCCATACTTGTCCCTCCTTGCTTCAATTCTCCTTTAGTGTGTCCCTTCCATATGAACCTTATGAGTATGTTATAATGGATTTTGTTTCATTTTGACTCGTCTTAGGAGGGAAAGTAATGAAGGTTCAAAACCCTTTTCCATATACAAACGACAATAAACGTTATCATACATGGAATTATCACTTACGAAATGAATTTGGTGAGAAAATCTTTAAAGTTTCATTAGATGCTGGCTTTGATTGCCCGAACCGTGACGGTACAGTCGCTTACGGCGGCTGCACATTTTGTAGTGCTGCTGGGTCTGGTGACTTCGCTGGGGATCGCCGCGATGATGTTATAACGCAATATCATGAAATGAAAGAAAAAATGCGCTCAAAGTGGAAAGACGGAAAATGTATCGCTTATTTCCAGGCGTACACAAATACTCACGCGCCACTTGAAGTGTTAAAAGAAAAATTCGAACCGCTTCTAGCAGAAAAAGACGTTGTCGGTCTTTCTATTGCGACTCGTCCAGATTGCTTACCTGACGATGTTGTTGAATATTTAGCGGACTTAAATAAACGCACATACCTTTGGGTTGAACTCGGACTACAAACTGTCCATGAACGTACTGCAAATCTTATTAATCGTGCTCACGATTATCCATCTTATGTAGAAGGTGTTAATAAATTACGCAAGCATGGCATTAGAGTTTGCTCTCATATTATTAATGGTCTTCCACTTGAAAATTACGACATGATGATGGAAACAGCTCGTGAAGTAGCAAAGCTTGACGTACAAGGAATTAAAATCCATTTGCTTCATTTATTAAAAGGAACACCAATGGTGAAGCAATATGAAAAAGGACAATTAGAATTCCTTTCACTTGAAGATTACGTAAGTCTCGTTGTCGATCAACTTGAAATCATTCCTGAAGACGTAATTGTGCACCGCATCACAGGTGACGGTCCGCCCGATTTAATGATCGGCCCAATGTGGAGCTTAAATAAATGGGAAGTATTAAATTCCATCGATGCAGAATTTGTACGCCGCGGAAGCTGGCAAGGAAAATATGCAAATGAGGAGAAACAACAATGAAATTAGAACGCGTATTACCGTTTGCACGCACACTGCTGCAAACGGCTGTTAAAGAAGGCGATTATGCAGTAGATGCAACACTTGGAAATGGACATGACACTTGTTTCCTAGCTGAAATCGTTGGAGATAACGGAAAAGTATTTGGCTTTGATATTCAAAAAGAAGCGATTGAAAGCTCCACTATCCGCCTAAAAGAAAAAGAGCTTTTCGAACGTACTGTTTTAGTTCACGATAGTCACGATACACTCTTATCCGTACTACCGGAAGATGCAAAAGGAAAAGTAACAGGAGCAATTTTCAACTTAGGTTACCTCCCAGGCGGTGACAAGCACATCGTTACAAAGCCAAACTCAACAATCTCGGCCATCGAACAACTATTAGAAGTAATGGCACCTGAAGGTATCATTGTCCTTGTCATTTACCACGGACACCCAGAAGGACAAGTAGAACGCGACGCTGTTCTCAAATTTGCAGAAGAACTAGACCAAAAACAAGCTCACGTACTAAGATACGGCTTCATTAACCAGCAAAATAACCCGCCATTTATTGTGGCGATTGAGAAGCGATAAGATATCAACGATTTTTTCGATATATCGATTCTTCGACAAAACATAACAAAAAAAGACGTGCATTCACTGCACGTCTTTTTCTTATTCTCCTATATAATGGATATATACAATATTAAAGGGGACTAAACAATGATTGGAATACTAGCAGGAATGGGTCCAAAATCAACTGGACCATTCGTCGATACAGTTGTAGCACAATGCCAAGCAATATACGGAGCAAAGCATGATATGGACTTTCCTCATATGATGATTTATTCGTGCCCAACACCGTTTTATATGGATCGCCCTATTGATCATGCGGTGATGAAAAAAGCGATTATTGAAGGGGCACAAAAACTTGAAAGTACTGGAGTAGACTTTATCGCTATGCCTTGCAATACGGCGCATCTTTATTTCAAGGAATTACAGCATTCTCTTTCCATTCCTATTTTGAATATAGTCGATGAGACGTTACAAGCAATTCCTGATAACACGAAAAGAGTCGCTCTTCTCGCAACGCAAGCTACTGTTCAAGCTGGGATTTATCAAGATGGGATTACAAAGCGTGATATAGAGTACATTCATAATGAAAAATGGCAGGAAATGATTAATCAAATTATTACTTGTATTAAATGTGGGGAAGTTGAAGAAGCTCGCAAATTATGGAGTGCGCTCGTTTTACATTTAAAAAATGAAGTAGATACCGCTATTATCGCATGTACTGATTTGAATGTAGTTGCAAATGAAGATTTTGTAGATTCCTCTCAATGTCTTGCTGATGCCGTTGTTAGGATGTATTTAGCAAATATAAGGAGAACCTAATGAATATACCTTTTGAAATGGGTTATACATTTGACAACAGTCTTAGAGAAAAACCATTATCCCTTGCTGAAATGAAGCAGGGGATTGCATTTTTGAAAGAGCATTTACAAGAAGATCCGTTATACGGAAAAAACTGCGGATTAATCGGCGTTTATGAAAGAATCGTTGGTAACCTTTCTGAAAGTAAATATTACTTACATGAGGCAATTACCTATTTCACAAAATTAGAGAATAACCAAGGGCTCTTTATTAACAAACTACGACTTGCACATACATATCATTGGGAACGGGATTTTTATAAGGCGAACGCACTCTTTACTGAACTTCTACCCACACTGCCAAACTTCCCTACTTATGAGGATTTCCTCTACCAACATTACGGAAAAAGTAAGTTAGATGAAGGCGACTTACATACCGCCTTATCTTATTTTCAAAAGGCGCTTCAAATTCGGTTACAAAAAGGAAATGAGGAACTTATCCGCTCAACTAAGATGTGTATCGAGTATTGCATGTCACACTGATAAATATATCAACGATTTTCCTGACATATCGATTTACCGACGAAATTCGACCAAGCGACCCATCCTTCCCCTAAAACTTTTAACTTTTTTCACAATTCTTTCAAAGTAATCACACTTAATCTCGCTATATTAAATAAGTAATTTATTCATATAGGGAAGGTTAGGGGAACTGAAGTATGAAACTGAATCGTTCGCTTCATTACATTTTTTGGCGATGGCATTTTTATGCTGGGCTTTTTATTACGCCGCTTCTTATTACTTTGTCACTGAGCGGGATTGGGTATTTATTTCGAGAGGAAGTTGAAGATTTCATCTATAAAGATTTATATTTTGGGAAGAGCGCCCAAACTGAATCTATTTCGATGGCTGATTCTATTTCATTAACAGAGAAAAAGTATCCACATTATAACGTGACGAAAATTAGTGAGTTTAATGGAGATTACAATACGAGGCTCACAATCGCAAATGAATATACAGGAACACAAAAATATGTGTATTTAGATAGCAACAATCAAATTGTCGGGGATCAAAACGCAAGTGAAACGTTTGCCAATATTATGCGTGAATTGCATAGTTCCCTCTTAGTCGGCGGTACAGTTGTCAATTATTTAGTAGAACTCTCTGCATGCTGGACAATCTTTTTAATTGTAACTGGGTTGTATATGAGTATACGCCATTTTAAAAACACGCCATCATCCAATAAACGCGAACGAGCAAAACGACGTCATTCTATTATCGGTATTATATTTACAATTCCTCTCGTTCTGCTAGTCGCAACTGGATTACCTTGGTCAGGATTTATGGGCAATCAAATTTATAAAATCGCAACGTCAAATGAATCACTCGGATATCCGAAGTTATATATGTCACCACCTGAATCAAAGTTTAAAGAATTACCATGGGCAACAAGACAGGAAACTCCTCCTGAGTCTAGCTCGAATGAACAGAAAGGAATATCAGTTGATGAGTTACAAAAAGGGATTCAAATAAAGAAGCCATATGTTATTTCACTACCAGCTGATCCAAAAGCTGTATTCACTGTTTCGAAATCGAGTGGTTCTGGTATTACAGGCATGCACGTAGCACCGAATGAAGAAATTACTGCCTACTTTGATCAGTATAGTGGAGAGCTTATTTCAAAAACAGACTATCGTGACTACGGATTATTTGCAAAATGGTTCTCTTACGGTATCCCTCTTCATGAAGGACATTTATTCGGATGGCCTAATAAAATATTATGCTTATTAACGACATTATCTTTATTACTTCTCATTTATTACGGAATAAAAATGTGGTTAGCAAGAAAACCGAAAGGAAAATTAGCAGCACCTCCAAAGCAAAGAGATAAGAAAAGCGTATTCGTTTTCTTTATCATGATGGTTATACTAGGCGCTGTCATGCCTTTATTCGGACTATCTGTTTTAGTTATCTTCACAATTGAACTTCTCATATACGTATTTTCAAAAATACGATCATAATAAAAAAACCACTCTCCCTGAGTGGTTTTTTTCATCACTGCGCCATTTTCTTTCGGTACATCTTCCCGTTCCAATAGAAGAATCGTGAAGTCAGTCCCCCGTACTTTACAATGCGCCGTGCCATTTTTTGCATATTCTTTTCAGCGGATACTTTTTGATCTGATAAATAAATACCAAGTAAACCTCGGCTAATAAGACGATGAAACTTCGCATGAGGCAAATCACCAATGCTCTTTTCTGCTTTTTCTACAAAGTGCTTCATGCGTTCTAATATTACTTGTTCGTTTTCATAATAACTACAGAAATTCAAATCTCCACCGATACGGTCTTCTTCTTGATCGATGAAATAATCAAGTAAAATGTGAAGTCCTTGTACATACGGGAAATACCCTTGTCTAATTTTCGCAATATCTTCGTCATGTAATTCATCATGAAATGCATATGCTACAAGACAAAAGATTCCTAACGTTGATCCTGCACACGCCGAAAATTCAAACCAGCTCATCGGTGGTAAATTTTCTTTATGAGCTTCAAACCATGTTTTTAGACGTGGTTCTCTTTCTTCTAATTTGACATGTTTATGAATTTGCAAATCACAATAATAACAAGCAAGCTCATGAAGAATGGGAGCAATTTTTTCATAGTGCTTCGTTTTCTTTAAAACATCTTGGCATGTTTCAACAAGTTCGTCTAAATAACCACCATCATCTTGATCATCACGGTAACGATAATAATTACCGCCCCCTTCAACTTCAGGACTTAACGCCGTTAACATCGACTCATGAAGAGCCGCAAAGTCTTTCGGATCAAGTGATGTACTACGATCACATAAATTATCTAAGTAGTCACTAATCGTTTGATACGCTACGATAAAACGAATACATTCCTCTCGGTGTTCATTTGCTAATAACGCTAAAATGCCACCGCCCTCACAATGAAACGTTTTATGCTCAATACTTGCGATTGCCTGACTATGAAGCTCGTCATTCGGAATATGGTAGGCACGCTCTTTCCACATCGCTAGCTCATGGTGTACAACCGGAAACACATCACGGTATACTTTCGCCATGAGCGTTATGGGATTACTCGGTACGTTCACTTCTTCCTTCATCTCCTCTATTCAATATACAAATAATGATTTATTTGTTTGTTTTTACTATATTATTGACATGCATTTCAGTAAATGACTGAATATAATTCAAAATTTCATCACGTTCATACTCATTTAATAACTCATGATAGCAATTAGGCCATTCTTTATACGCCTTATCACTAATTTTAACATTATCAAACCATGTACGGACACGTGTTTTATCTACAAGTTTATCCTCACATGCCTGCATTAGCAAGAGCGGAACATCTGGAAACTCATCTATTTTCTCATGAGCAATCTCGATAGACTTAATCAACTCACTATACCAACGTACTGATACTTTGCGCAAGAACAATGAATCATTTTCCATCGCATCTCTCACTTCATGATTGCGAGTTGACATTTCTACAGTGAGATTTGTTGCAAATTGTAACTTCGGGGCAACAACATTTAATATTTTCGAAGCTGCACGAAGCGAAGCGGAAGGTGCAGCTAATACGCCTAAACAAGGCGAGCTTAGTACGATTCCATCTATGTCCTCTCTTTTCGTTTCTTGCATCATACGAATAACGACAAGTCCTCCCATACTATGACCAAATAAAAAAATGGGCAATCTATACTTTCTTGCTTCTTTCACCCATAACTTTATTTCTTCTATGTATTCATCAAATGACTCGATATGTCCTCTATTCCTTGAAGTTGTTCCGTGTGCTGGAAGATCTCCCATAACGACGTGATAACCGATATGATTCCACATTTCTGCAACTGCTTCATAACGCCCGTGATATTCCATAGCACCATGCACTATAATAATAACGGCTTTCGCTTCTTCCGCTTCGTAGTTCCACATACGAAACTCCTCCATTTCACTCTTTTTCATAATTTGATACACTAAAATTAGTCTCTAGGAAAGGAAGGCTTTACATGATATATCCTTACAAAGAAAAAAATCCGAAAATTGCGAGTAGTGCTTTTATCGCTGACTATGTTACTATTACAGGCGATGTGACAATTGGTGAGGAGTCTAGTATTTGGTTTAATACAGTCATTCGTGGTGATGTATCACCAACGATGATTGGAAATAGAGTAAATGTGCAAGATCAATGTACGCTTCACCAAAGCCCTCAGTATCCTCTTATTTTAGAAGATGATGTTACAGTTGGGCATCAAGTTATTTTACATAGCTGCAAAATTGAAAAAGATGCTTTAATTGGAATGGGATCTATCATATTAGATGGTGCTGAAATTGGTGAAGGAGCTTTCATCGGTGCTGGAAGTCTCGTTTCACAAGGAAAGAAAATCCCTCCTAATACGTTAGCTTTCGGTCGTCCTGCGAAGGTCATTCGCGAATTAACAGAAGAAGACCGTAAAGATATGGAACGTATCCGCACACAATACGTTGAAAAAGGACAATATTATAAATCGTTACAAAAATAATTTTACCGCTGCCATAAGACTGGCAGCTTTTTTCATAAAAAAATCTAACTTTTTCTTTACAAAACATTATTATTCCCTCAACAAAACCTTATTAGAATAGGAGCTAATATCTCCATATATATGTAAATGAGGGAGGAAAAATCTCATGAAGGTCAGTGAATTATATAAAATAGAATGTTACATTTTCAAAGGAATTAACCGCTACTTTGATCAAAAAACATTAAATATCTTTTTCCGTAACATTACTCATATCGGTGGTGCAAGCTTCTCCATCGCGCTTACCCTTTCCTTTTTATTGTTTGCAAAAGGCGCTCTATATCAAGCTACAATTGCAACTGCCATTTCTTTAGCAATTAGCCATATTCCCGTACAAATATTAAAGAAATGGTACCCAAGAAAACGCCCTTATTTAACAATTCAAGATGCGAAATATCCAGTACATCCTTTAAAAGATCATTCTTTTCCATCTGGTCATACGACAGCTGCTTTCTCTGTTTTCGTTCCATTTATTTGCTATAACCCAAGCTTACTTATTTTTCTACTGCCACTAGCACTATGCGTCGGTATCTCCCGTATTTATTTAGGGCTTCATTATCCATCAGATGTATTTGTAGGTATGTGCCTTGGCACCTGCTCTGGCATCATCTCTTTTTATCAATTCATTCCACTTTTCACGTAAAGGAGCGATATGATGAGAGTCGCCATATTTACCGATACATTTACACCACAAGTCAACGGTGTCGCGAAAACATTGGCACGGTTAACACGATATTTTCAGAAAGAAAATATCGCCTATTCTGTTTTCGCCCCTCAGCATACGGCTGAAGATAATTTCGTAGCGAATGTGAACAAAATGAGAAGTCTCCCGTTAACAATATTATATCCAGAATGCCGCTTTTCTTTTCCTACTCCGCGCATTAAACGGGAACTTCTTGCTTTTAAACCTGATATCATTCACATTGCCACACCTTTCAACATGGGACTTTGTGGGTTATATTATGCAAAAAGATTAAACATCCCAGTTGTCGGTTCTTATCATACTGATTTTGACGCCTATTTACGTTATTATAAAATTGAATTTCTCTCCACTATGCTATGGAACTATTTAAAATGGTTTCATAGCCATATGCAAAAGAACTTTGTTCCTTCCCCTGAAACATTACATCAATTAAAGAATAAAGGATTTCAAAACCTCTATATTTGGGGACGCGGTGTAGATTGCTCTCTCTATCATCCAACTTACAATAAAGACCTATTCCGAAAAAAATATAATATTACAGCGAAGTATGTTCTTTCCTACGTCGGACGCCTTGCTCCTGAAAAAGATATCGACACTCTTCAAACACTTATTCATATGACCAATAAAGAACGTAACGATATTCATTGGCTCATCGCTGGAGATGGCCCTCTTGCAAAGATCTTGCATGAAAATGTTCCAAAAACAAATGTAACCTTTACTGGATATTTACAAGGTGAGGATTTGGCTGAAGCCTATGCTTCTTCCGATCTGATGGTATTTCCATCTGCTACTGAAACATTTGGGAACGTCGTACTTGAATCACTCGCATGTGGTACACCTGTCATTGGTGCGAATAGTGGTGGGGTTAAAAATATTATTAAAGATGAAAAAACTGGATTTCTATGTGAGCCAAAAAATGAGGACTCCTTTTTATCATCTATTTATTATTTATTAAACAATGAAGAAAAATTGAAACAAATGGGGTTAGCCGCCTCGTCTTATGCGAAATCACAAAGTTGGGATGAAATCTTTCTTAATTTACTTAACCAATATGAAGAAGTCCTTCACCGAAACAAGGCAGAGCTACTAGCTTAATTATAAAATAAACTTACTCACATACCTTTATACAGCAATTGTTCCCCAATTTCTGTATATCAAAAAACCTTTCATTCATTTGAAAGGTCTTTTTGAGCCTGTACATATTCTTCTTTCGTATTCACATTTATAAACCAATACGAATTCGCTTGCACATCTTCTCCGGCAACATATTTCACATTACATTGTGATAAAAGCTGTCCCATACTTCTTTTTTCTTCCTGAAGCAGTTTATCAATTTTCCCTTTAACTCGTTTATGATACGCTGCCAATAGCGGCTGTTTTCTACCTTCAATTATAGGAACGATCGCATCATACTCATCGCTCGTTTGCTCTATTAAAATTGCAAACCATTCTTTTGAAACATTCGGCGCATCACAAGGCATTATGATATACCAGTCTGAATCTATGTATTCCATTCCTGATACAATTCCAGCAAGCGGCCCGTTCCCTTTATAGTGCGGAATGTCTTCTATAACAGAAACTTGTATTAATTGCTCCAATCGCTCTTTTATATCAACATGACTAATGACTACAATTTCTTGCAAAGTACTTTCCATTACTTTCACAATATGCTCAACAAAAGTAGTCCCTTTCCAAATCGCTAACGCTTTCGGTTCTCCGAATCTACTCGACATGCCTCCTGCTAATACAATTCCAGTACACCTTTTCATTGGCGGTGCAGCTCAAATGTAATATGACCTAATTCAGGCAAAATCAATTTATTCATCGCAAGACGAACAGCTCCGCTAGACCCTGGCATCGAAAAGACTACTTTACGCCCGATTGTACCGCCAATTGCTCTACTTAACATTGCACTACTTCCGATATCTTCTAAGTAACTAATCATGCGGAACAGCTCACCAAATCCAACAATCTCTTTATCCAATAACGCTGATACTGCCTCAATCGTTACATCACGCTTCGTAATACCAGTACCGCCATTCGTTAGCACAACATCAACATCTTCTTGATGATAACCAGCTAACACAGCCTGCTGAATACTTTCTTTATCATCTTTCACAATCTCATAAGCAGTCACTTTATGCCCCGCTTCTATTAATAATGCATGTAATAATTGCCCGCTCTTATCAGTCTCTTCCGTACGCGTATCAGAAATCGTAACAATTTTGCAGCGTACCTCTTTTGGTGCTTGTTTTTTATGTTCGATTGCGCTCATTTTGTATCCTTCCTTCCTTAAAGACTTTTCTTCATTTTATCATACATACCTTTACACAATTATGTATGAAGCCACTGATACGTCATGATACAATATAAGTATGTACAACCACAAAAAGGAAGATAAAACAATATACTTTCTTATACTCTTAGACTTCACATCATTAGCTACTCTTTAACTTTCCTTATATTTTCTGCATAGTAGAATTCAATGTTAAAACTTGCACTACAAAATAAAGTGGAGGTCTACATATTATGGAACTTTATAAAAAATTAACAACAACATTTATTCTCTTATTTATCGCTTCCATCACTGTCGGATTTTCCTTGAAAGGTGCAATCCCATACGCTACATTAATGAGCACTATTTTCGCAACACTCTTTTTACTATGTAGTGCATTTTGCGCGGGCAAAGCACGTCAAATGAAAGGGTGATCTCGCATGTTTCATAAAAAGCCAACCGTTTGCCAATCATGCAAAAAAGAAATACAAACGTATGAAAAAGCATGGGTTCATATACCATTTCCGGCAAGTGGGATGACAAATATGAAAAAGTATATTGAACTAGACGGTGAAGTGTATTGTAGTTCATGCATTCAAGTAGTAAATGAAACCAAATAAAAAAAGCTTTGCGCTCACACCGCACAAAGCTTTTTTTCATATATTATAGACTAGCTTGCTCTTTTAAAGCAGCTGCTTTGTCTGTACGTTCCCATGATAAATCTACATCAGTACGTCCGAAGTGTCCGTAAGCTGCTGTTTGTTTGTAAATCGGGCGACGTAAGTCTAGCATTTTAATAATACCAGCTGGGCGAAGATCGAAGTTGTTACGAACTAGTTCTACTAATACATCTTCAGATACTTTACCAGTGCCGAATGTATCAACTGAAATTGATACTGGTTGCGCTACGCCAATTGCGTATGCAAGTTGTACTTCCGCTTTATCAGCAAGACCAGCTGCTACGATATTTTTCGCAACATAACGAGCTGCATATGCTGCTGAACGGTCAACTTTCGTTGCATCTTTACCAGAGAATGCACCGCCACCGTGGCGAGCGTATCCACCGTAAGTATCAACGATGATTTTACGTCCTGTTAAACCAGCATCACCTTGTGGTCCACCGATTACGAAGCGACCAGTTGGGTTAATGAAGAATTTCGTTTCTCCATCCATTAATTCTGCTGGAACTACAGCTTTAATTACATGCTCTTTTAAATCGCGATCGATTTCTTCCCATGTAACATCTGGATGATGCTGTGTAGAAATTACAATTGTATCTACACGTACAGGTTTACCATTTTCATCATACTCAACTGTAACTTGCGTTTTTCCATCTGGACGTAAGTATGATAATGTGTCATCTTTACGTACTTCAGTTAAACGACGAGCTAATTTGTGAGCAAGCGAGATTGGAAGTGGCATTAATTCTTGTGTTTCATTACATGCGAAACCAAACATTAAACCTTGGTCTCCTGCACCAATTGCCTCAATCTCAGCGTCAGTCATTTGACCTTCGCGTGCTTCTAGCGCTTGGTCAACACCCATAGCGATGTCAGCAGATTGCTCATCGATAGATGTTAAAACAGCACAAGTTTCTGCATCGAATCCGTATTTTGCACGTGTGTAACCAATGCCTTGAATTGTTTCACGAACGATTTTCGGAATATCTACGTAAGTAGAAGTCGTAATTTCCCCCGCTACCAATACTAAACCAGTTGTTACAGTTGTTTCACAAGCCACACGTGCATTTGCGTCTTTTGATAAGATCGCATCTAAAATTGAATCAGAAATTTGGTCACAAATTTTATCTGGATGTCCTTCAGTTACAGACTCAGATGTGAACAGATGACGTTTTTTTGTCATGTGGTAAACCTCCCTACAGTAATTGTATATATTGTACGGAACTCATCCTTAATTTGCCACAAACTGCGACATACATTTATTCTCCCACACAAGCATACAGAAAAACCTTTCCTACTTAACATAGAGGAAAGGTTTAATTTGCTACTTGCATACTGCTTTTTGCCCTTTGCTCTTATCGTTCGAGACCATTAGCCTCGCACAGGTTTTAGCACCTATTCACTTGTTATTTACCATCACAAGTGAGGTTGCTGGGCTTCATCGGGCCTGTCCCTCCGCCAGCTCGGGATAAGAGAGTATCCGTCCCAACCTATACTAAAGAAATGATATTCATTTGTCAATTAATATTCACATTTTCCTGAAAGTTTTTCTCAATAAGCATAGAATGAAATATTAATAAGGAAATGATGCATTCACACAAACAAAAACAAATAAATAGTATACATTATTTATATGATTGTGTTATACTCTTGATGGGGATTACGAGAAATATTTCATTAAATGAAAAGGATGGTATATAAATTATGAGTACTGTGAATGTCCAAATTGGTTTACATGAATTATTGAACGGAAGCAATGCACAGATTCAACTAAGTGTTCCGCAATTAGTGGAAAAAGTATTAATGCGAAATGAAGGGAAATTAACTTCTACTGGTGCCGTTTCTGCTTCAACAGGAAAATATACAGGACGTTCTCCTAAAGATAAATTTATTGTGAAAGAAGCATCGGTTGCTGACAAAATTGCTTGGGGAGCTGTGAATCAACCGATTTCTGAAGAACATTTTAATAAATTATATACTAAAGTTTTAGAATACTTAAAAGAAAAAGAAGAGTTATTCGTATTCAAAGGATTTGCAGGCGCTGATCGCAACTATCGTCTACCAATTCAAGTTGTTAACGAATACGCATGGCATAATTTATTCGTGCATCAATTATTTATCCGTCCAACTGAAGAAGAATTAACAACTCACGAATCGGAGTTCACAATTGTTTCTGCACCAAACTTTAAAGCTGATCCAGCAGTTGACGGTACAAATTCTGAAGCATTCATTATGGTTTCATTCGAAAAACGTATCGTACTAATCGGTGGTACAGAATACGCTGGAGAAATGAAAAAATCAATCTTCTCTATTATGAACTTCTTACTTCCAGAACAAGATATTCTTTCTATGCATTGCTCTGCAAACGTAGGCGAAGAAGGCGACGTGGCACTATTCTTCGGTTTATCTGGAACAGGTAAAACAACATTATCTGCTGATCCAAACCGTAAATTAATCGGTGATGATGAGCACGGTTGGTCTGATAACGGTGTATTCAATATTGAGGGTGGTTGCTACGCAAAATGTGTAAACCTTTCTCATGAGAAAGAACCACAAATCTTCGATGCAATCAAATTCGGTTCAGTTTTAGAAAACGTTGTCATTAATGACCAAACACGCATCGCAGACTATAACGATACTACTTTAACAGAAAATACACGTGCTGCATACCCTATGCATGCGATTGACAATATCGTACTGCCAAGTGTTGCAGGACATCCAAATACAATTATTTTCTTAACTGCTGACGCATCTGGCGTATTGCCTCCAATCAGTAAGTTATCAAAAGAACAAGCTATGTACCATTTCTTAAGCGGTTACACTAGTAAACTAGCAGGAACAGAGCGCGGCGTTACATCTCCGCAAGCTACATTCTCAACTTGCTTCGGTTCACCGTTCTTACCGCTTGATGCATCTCGCTATGCTGAAATGCTTGGTGAAAAAATCGAGAAACATGATGCAAAAGTATTCTTAGTAAACACTGGCTGGACTGGTGGCGAATACGGCGTTGGTAAACGCATGAACTTAGGTTACACTCGTGCAATGATTCAAGCAGCACTAAGCGGTGAACTTGCGAAAGCAGAAACTGCAAAACACGACATCTTCGGTCTAGAAGTACCTCGTCACGTTCCAGGTGTACCTGACGAAGTATTAATGCCTGAACAAACTTGGGCTGATAAAGCTGCTTATAAAGCGAAAGCAATTGAGCTTGCGAACGAGTTTAAAGCAAACTTCAAAAAATTCGATAGCGTTTCTGAAGATATTATTAACTTAGGCGGTCCAATCGCTTAAATTTAACTTTTCTGTTGAATAACCCTTTACTCATATGAATAAGTATTGTGTAATCACAAAGTTTCGCGTACTCACCGACAAAACCCAATGCGGCTTAACGGTTACACATACTTACATAAAAAAGAAGCTTACGTTTTTCACGTAAGCTTCTTTCTATATATTCTTCAATTTATCCACATACAAATCACGACTTCGAAAACATAAACTTAGTTCCCACTCACTTACGTCTTCTGTTTTCACACGGCATGGGGCAAAAAAAGGCTCTGACCGCTTCTATCCACCGCTGGATCCTCTATTCCACCTGAAAAAGTTCCAAACCCAATTTTCAATTTATATACTTGGATTTTCTCTCATACAAATCAAGGCTTCAAAAATATAAACAGATTTCTCGCTCACTTACTCTTTCTGTTTTCACGCGGCATGGGGCAAAAAAAGGCTCTGACCACTTCTATCCATCGCTAGATCCTCTATTCCACCTGAAAAGGTTCCAAAACCAGTTTTCAATTTATATACTTGGATTTTCTTACATACAAATCAAGTCTTCAAAAATATAAACAGATTTCTCGCTCACTTACTCTTTCTGTTTTCACGCGGCATGAGGCAAAAAAAAGCTCTGACCGCTTCTATCCACCGCCGGATCCTCTATTCCAGCTAAAAAGAAGCTTTTTTAGCCTTTTTATCTATTTCGTTAATTCTTTTTCATCTTTCATACTATAGTAGCCTAAATTAATAACAATTAAAAAATAACCGCCCATAATACCAACTGCAAATGCCCACATAACCATATGGTGCTCAATTTCATACATAATAATGGCACCAAGAATTGCAGCTGCAAAACGATTAAACATACCAAGTGTCGGCGCCTTTGTTTTCTTTACAATGCTATCTCCAAGCTTCTCAATACGCCTTCCTAAAATCCAAACACAATACATGCTTACAATAAGTCCAATTCCAGCACCTAAAAAATGAGCTGAAAATGGTGTTATCGCCCAACCTAGTAACATAATCCCTAGTAGATAATACGCTTGAATTTTAAACGACCTTAATGACATACTAATCATGCTGTACTCCTCTTCAATAGTTTTTATCTATCCAACAAAGCTGTATAACTCACTTAGTTCGAGTCCATACTACTTAAAAATTCATTTACATACCTATTTCATCCAAATTAAAAACAACATAAACACAATGTTTACGTTACTAAAATGTTTTCAGGAAATAATATTATACAAGATTCCTAGTATAGAATCACCGATAAATGTGACGTTTTTCAAAACATTTTTCGTCCATTTATGAAAAAAATGATATCAATCTATGAACATACGGATATGATGTAATAAGCACATAAATAAAGGGGGCGTCTAATGATTTATTTTTTAATGGCTCTCATTCACCTCATTGTCCCTGCCCTTATTGGCCTTTCATTATATTGGTACACGAAAAATCATAGCATCTTCTATGCTGTCCTCGGTGTTCTTCTTCCAGGAATTATTCTTATTACACTCTTCCGCATTCCTTTTCTTAATTTAATTCCACTTATTACCGCCATTTTATTTCTCGTATTTTTACCTAAAATAAAAAAATAGGAAAGCAGATCATAGGTGATCTGTTTTCCTATTTTGATATAGATTCTTGCACGGTAGACTGCGCTTCTACTTTCTCTGACTTCACAAACCATAGACCGAAGAAAATGATGATTCCACCGATAATTTGCTGTAATGAAATATATTCTTTTGCCCATAGAGCTGCAAATAAAACCGCTATAAGCGGTGTAATATACATATATACCATCGTGTGCGACGCACCAATTTTTTGTACACCAACATACCACATAACTAAACCGAATACCGTTACAAAGAAAATAGAATAAAGCAAGGCAAACCATGTCATCCCATTTGCAATATGAAATGGCATTGAAAAAACGTGTGGTCCACTTAACACAGCAAGCGGAATTGCTCCAACAACTGCTGACCATGCCGTAACACGAAGAGCAGAATATTTTTTTATAAGAGGACCTGCTAAAACAGGGTAAAGTCCCCAGCATATTGATGTAATAAGTCCAATTCCGTTTCCGTAAGAAGAACTAACAAGTGAATGTCCCGCCAACAGAACAAGCACAGTACCACCGCAAGCAATAATAGAGCCGATTAACTTTCGAGAAGAAAACTTTTCTTGTTTAAGCGAAATAGCAAATAAAGTTGTAAAAATAGGTGAAATAGAAATGAGTAAAGAGGCATTTGTAGCGGATGTATATTTGACAGTTTCCATAAATAACGTTTGATACAGTACAATACCTACAACGCTAACGATGATTAATCTTGGTATATCCTTTCGCTCCATGTAAAGTGACTTTTCAATAAAGAACGTAAGTAATAATAATAACGGTGCCGCTGCCATCATTCGAAGTGCCGTAAACTCAATCGCTGTAAACTCTAAAAGTCCGTATTTCGCAATCGTATAATTGACGCCCCATATAATAACAACACTTAAAATTAATAATTCAATTCCCCATTTTCTCATGCGTAATCCCCTCCGCAAATAAAATTATACAGAAAATTCAATCATATGTACATTTCATTATGTGAAAAAACAAAGACAGAGAGGCGTATATGATACGCCTCTCTGTCTTTGTTATACTCGAATATGTAGCTTCATATTCGGATTATAAAACTGGCTCGGACTCTTCAGTAGAAAGTGCCCTCCAGATTCATGTAAATCAACCGTTAACTTATCATCCATAAATACAAGCTTTGTGCGATCTGCAATAAAGTTTAGTGCACTTGATTCAATATTTACATCGCGCTCATCTTTCTCTGAAACGGCTACTAAATCAATAATCCCGCTCATGACACAACCGCAACCTTCATTATCATAAAATAACTTTATATATTTCGCTGCACTTGGAATCGTATCCATAATCTTTTTATATGCTGCATCTGTTACAGTAACGTACATACGTGAATCTACATCCTCTCTTCTCATATCATTCATATATTGTACCACTATTTTTCTTAATTGTTGTATACAGAAAATTAAGACTAATGTTAAAATGGCAATGATAAAGGAGGAATTACAATGCCAGCCTTAAAAGAAATAGAGCGATCGCTTAATCATTTATTCCAAATTGAAAAATACGGAAAAGACAGTTCCTTTAGTCGTTTCATTCCAGCTACCTATGATCAAATCCAGTTTCCGTGGAAACAATTTTTTGAAGCAAATTTTGTTGAACAATTTAATGTTCTTATGATACGAGGGGCTGAAAATGTAAACACAGTATTTTTGGCTGTCTTCCCTACAGATGATGTTCTTGAAAAATTCATTTCACAATCTATGACAGGTGATTTACTCTTCATGCACCATCCACTTGTGATGGAATGCGGTGATCCGCTCGGGAAATCAGGGCGAGGATTTGTTCCAATTCCATCGAAATATTTGCACGCAATAAAAGAAAAACAACTTTCTATATATACATGTCACGGTCCAATGGATTTTCATCAAACATATGGAACTAGTATTTCAATTGCAAAGGCACTTCAAGCTAATGTAATTGACGGATTTGCTCACGGTGGTCCAGAGCAACAACCAGTCGGCCTTATTTGCGAAATAGATGAAACATCAACAGAAAAACTCCAAAAACATCTAAAAAAACTCTTCAACATTCCGTATACAGACTTTGAAGGTAAACAACATGACTCCATTACAAAAATTGCAATTATTGCTGGCTGCGGTGATGTCGTATCTTTAATGAAAGAAGCCGAAGAAAAAGGTGCTGAGGCTTACATTGCGGGGGAAATCCATTGTCATATTGATAACGAATACGGTAAGCATAAGTACTCACTTATTATGGATTACGTAAAAGAAACAAATATGTCACTCATCGGTGTATCGCACTCTGCCTCTGAATTTTTAGTGAAAAAGACATTGATGCACGATTGGTTTAAAGAAAATTTTGATGTGAGCATTACTTTGTTGCCGCAGGAAAAATGGTGGTTATAATTTTTAAAGAGGTATCTTACTTTAGCTACCTCTCTTTACTACACTTAACATTTCATACGTTACTTTAAAAACATGATTAGCCCCTTCAAATCCTTTCCTTCTCTTTGCTCTCTATAACGCTAAACAAAATTTTGTCCCAGCCTGTTTTGCACATTAAAAGTCATATATTAAGTCGCCTATGTATATTGTTTCATTTTGAAACTCTCATCACTGATTATTAGTTGAACCAATTGGACCTTAACGCAGAATAAATCAATAAAAAAACATCACTTTTGACAAAGTGATGTTTTCTATTTATCTCTTGCACTATCATTAAATCGGCAACATAATCTCTACCGTCGTTCCAACTCCAACTTCACTTTCAAAGTTCAATTTACCGTGGTGATCTTTAATAATTTTTTCTGTAACTACTAAACCTAAGCCCGTTCCAGTTTCTTTCGTTGTGTAAAAAGCTTCATTTAGCTTCGGAATTTTATCTTTGGGAATACCGCATCCCTCATCTATAATTTGAATAACAATTACATCTTCTACTGTAACTTTTACAGTAATAGTTCCGCCAACTGACATTGCTTCAATCGCATTTTTTACTAAATTGAAAAATACTTGCTTCAATCGTTTTTCATCGCATGTGATTGAGGGTATATCCTTACTATAAATAGCCTGTATGTTTACCCCTTGTTCTAAAGCCGGCTTTTCCATAACTCGAATAACATAAGAGATGATTTCTTTTATATTATGAGTTTCTGATTCTATCGATTTAGATTTCTCAAACCCACTTAGTTCTGTAGCGATTGTATTAATACGATCTACTTCCTGCTTCATAATCTCACTATAAATCTTATCTTCTGGATGTTTTTCCGCTTGCTTATTCACAAGTTTTTTCAACTTTGCTAGCGGTCTTTTAATCTTATCGCCAATTACTGTTGCCATTTTTCCAACAGTCGCTAATTTTTCTACCTTTTGTATTTCTTTATCCATCATTTCAAGTGTGCGAACGTAAGACTGGAATCTTAAAAATATAATCCAACATATAATAGCAAAACCGCTGCATAATGCCATTGGAATAAGGACAATAAAGGATTGAACAACGAATCCCATCAGTGCATATTTTCCGACAAGGACTCCGGCAACTAACCAAAAATACCTTTTATTCACAAAGATCGGTGCAAATAAAATAAAGAACCCTTCTACTATATTTCCACCATCAAATTCAGTATCACTTCCGTAATAAATAATGAAGTTATTAATAAAATCCAATATATTATAGCCAATTAAAATAATATACTTCACAATATATGGATTTTTCTGCTTCATAAAGTAAATTCCAGTAAAGAATAATAAGATCATCAAACTATAGAACCATAGACCTAATCCTTCTCCAAAAACATCTGCGGGCTTTTGATCTTCCACTGATAAAAGGACCATAGCCTTTTCAGCAAAATCATACACAAAAAATATGACGAAGAATAAGCTTAAAAATATTTTTAACGCCTTTATCTCTTCTTTCTCAAATATATAGCCTTTATCCATATGATAGCTCCTTTTACAACACCTCTTAATCTTGTGTTACATTGCGCTCAAGTTTTTTCGGAAGCAGTATTTCTACTCTCGTTCCTTTCTTTACTTCACTAGAAATATGTAATTCTCCAAGGTTCTCTGTAATAATTCGCTCTGCTACCGTAAGGCCTAATCCAATTTTATCTTGCTTCGTTGTATAAAAAGCCTCTGTAACTCTTCCTAAATTCTCTTTTTTTATCCCGAAACCACTATCTACTATACTTATTACTACATAATCTCTTTTTTTATCTTCAACTTGTATTTGCAATGTTCCACCATGTTCCATTGCCTCTAGAGCATTTTTAATAACATACAAAAATACACCTTTTAATTTTCGTTTATCACATTCAATCTCACTTCTATTATGCTCTTCATTAAAGGTGAAATTTATATTTAACTCGTCCATTTTTTCACGCATATTTTCTACTGCTTGTACTAGAACATCACTTACAATATGTTTTTCATAAACAGAAGGTTTACATGTAGCAGCCTCCATTAATTCACTAATCATATTATTCATATTTTCTATTTCAAGAATCATTTGTCCATAAGTCGCATCTTTTTCGTGCTTCTCTTTTTGTAATTGCGTAAACCCTTTTAATGAAGCAAGTGGATTTTTAATTTCATGTCCGACTGTCGCTGCCATTTTTCCGATAACCGCCAATTTTTGTGCCTGACTAGCCTCGGCAATACTTTTCTTGACTGCTGAAAAATATTGCACAAATCGATTTAAAATAATATATGACACGAAAAGCAACAACATATTCATAACAAGAGGTATAAACCGATTCAGTTCTCCAAATACAAATAGGTATATCATATATTTTCCTATAAGAAATGGCGCTAAGATAAATAAATATCGTTTACTTAAAAATATTGGCACGAAGAAAATGAAAATAAATTCGATTACATTCCCTTCATCAAATGCTATTGTATTATGAAAAGCATACCATCCAATATTGAAAATCTCTGCAATCATGTATGCAAATAAATATGTATATTTAACTAAATGTGCTTTTCCTCTCTCAAATAAGTAAACACCGATACCTAATATAATCATGATGTATGCAATCTTCAATATCCCTTTATGCCAATTTTCTAAAGGCATTTTATCTTCTAATATAATCGCATATGCAACCTCATATACAATCACAATGACATGCAGTACCCATAAGAAAATCTTAGCGTTTTTCTTTTCTTCTTTAGCAGATAGAAAGCTCTCTCCCACTTCAACACCCCTTCAAAATCATATCTCGAAGAATACCATTTATTATAATAAATGATTTTCATAGACAAACAAAGATAAATTGAACAAATGAGGAAAATCAATCCATGGACACCCAAATAAAAACTCTCTTAGAAATGCAAAAGAGTTTTTTTACGTGTTAAACAAATTGTCAAATTATGTACAGAATCCAAATATGAAATGGATAAAATATGTAAAACATATATTTCATCCACGTCCGATTATAACCTCATTGTCCGTTATAAAGATTACTCCTCCTAATACATATTCTAGTTCCTAAATCCAGAGGGGCTTTTATTATAACTTTCTACTCATATAATATTAAAACGGATAAAAATTCACATATTTCTCACAAATCAATCACTTAAACGATTCTATTTTAATTTATACTAAATGTACAAGTAATACTCCCTAAACCCAGCTTGTCTGTTTACCCCGTTAAATACTATGAAAAAAGAACTTGTATCGTATACAAGTTCTTTTTGTCGCTTATTTAAATAATATATCCTTACTATATTGCTTTCCAATAAGTAAGTCATATTGAATAAGCTCATATTGCTTTAACATTTCTTTTTGTTTCGCTGTTAAACTTTTTATTGCTTCTCCGTCTTTTCCTATCTTCAATTCGTCACGAAGTGCGGGAATTTCTTCATATAACTTCGATAAAAATTGATAGAACGGTACCTTATTTAATCCAGCATAATCAAGGACAAGATTTGAAAAATAAATTGGACTTACTAGGCCTAAATTGTCATTTGGTATATCAAAATTTGCATACATTAATAACGGCGTTTGTGCCATCGCTAATCGTTCACTTGGTGTTTTTTCATTTGTTATATAACCAGTCTCTTTATAAAGAGATTTATTTGTTCCTAGTGATGGGAGATGATCTCCAAAGAATACTAATAATGTAGGTCTATCTAAATTATCTAGTTGCTCTATTAAATATTGCAGAGCTTCATCTGAACGTCTTAATCCTTCTGTATAAGTCTCTAATTCAGCTTTCGATTCTTCATTTTCTAATCCACTAATCTCTATTTGATTTTCGCCAAATCTTCCTTCTGTAAATGGAAAATGATTTTGCATCGTAACTGCATGAACAAACGTAGGTTTCTTTTGCTTCTCTAATTCAGCTATTATCTCTTTACTCATAGATAAATCGCTAATATAATCTCCATCAACTTCTACATTTTCCATCGTATCTTGTGCATTAAACTTATCAAATCCTAACACTTTATATACATCATCCCGTTTAAAGAATGAGCGGCCGAACGAATGAATAGCGCTTGTGTAATACCCCTCTTTTTTCAACGTTCGGGTAATGGATGGAATTTCCACTTTATTTGTAACGACTTGCTGATATGGTATAGACCCTGGCTTTAACAAACTCATTGAATAACTCGTTAACGCCTCAAATTCAACGTTCGCAGTATTTCCTCCAAATGCCGGCGAAATAGTTTGTCCACCAGGAAAACTTTCTATATAATGATGCAAATTCGGTAAAGGATCTTCACTAAAGGAAAGATTCGTTAATTTCGTTGGATCCCAAAACGATTCACTCATTACAAAAATAATATTTGGTTTCTCTTTTTGCTTCTGCGCCCCTATGTTGCTACTATATTGTTTCTTTACATCGTTTGCTATTTGAAGCATATTTTCTTTTGAATAGTCTTTCGGCTTTTCCATGACTGTCGTATCTAAATTGCTTATAAAGCCTAACACAAAACCATTTGAAGCATAATTTTCATTTTGATTCCACAAAACGAACTCTATACCCGACTTTTGAAACCATTTATTCATAAACGTATTCGTAAAATTACCATACGCATATAAAACAAAAACGGATCCGATTATAAATAGAACTCGTACGCCTGCATGAACTTTTACATTTTGAATATATTTCCTCACATACATACCCACCAAAATGCAGGCAACAACACTTACAATAACGAGAAGAATATAACCCCAACTAAAATAATCCATCACCATCGGTATAACAGATTGCATATGTCCAATCTGTGTAAAATCAGAAGGATATAAAGGATCTCCCCTAAAAACAACTTTAAAGTAATTTACAATAGCCAAAATGATTAGCAAACTGCTTGTCAAAATCGTACTCAAAAAAATTTTTCCCAGCACGTTGTATATCAAGACATATATCGCATAAATTACAATTAAACTAAATATAAACTGTGCGTTATAATAGTAAATCCAATTCACTGTATTCACGAAATCCATATTATTTTGCATAAAAATAAAAAGCAAAGTAACCGCATGGGCTACTAAAAACATTCTAATATAAATCCTAATAATCAGTTTAAATTTATTAACTATATCTTTATTCAAATACGCAACATACAGTAATACACTCCACATCAAAATTGTCATTATACTTAAAACAATTTTTTGATTTAACATATCTTTCATCGTATCTAAACTAAAATATTTTAAAACCAAGAAAAGTGTGGGTACTACATATAGGGTTGCTAGGCCACTTAACATCACTGAAATTAATATACTTCTTCTTGGCTGATGAAATGAAAAATGATACCTCAATTCATCCCCTCTTTTCTGTTTATTAATTTCACCTCGCACCGTAATAAAATATTACTTATATAAACATAACATATTATGTACACAACGTCTTCTCATGTACATCCTCCGTATAATGTCATCTGTTACCTCTTGTACATACCGAACGAAAAAAAGAGATTTCCTAAGAAAGGAAATCTCTTTTTCATTATCCAACACTTTGAACACGACCAATTTGCCCATCTTGTAATCGAACTTTAATTCCGTACGTATGTGTTTCCATGTTTGTAAAAATATCTTTCACAACACCGCTCACAATTTTACTATAATCTTTATCTAATTGGATAACTACATGTGAACCGACCGAAATTTGTGATCTTGTCGGCACGAGTTTCGGAAAACTATTACTATAGAAAAAACCTGTCATATGACAGGTTCTTTTCGTTATTTATTATGCAAGGGAAAATGTTGAAATGATTAGCATGTTTACTATATAAGAGGAAGCATCCATATTTTCCATATGATACTCACGATTACTATAAGTACAAAATCAAAAAAATCTAATCTCGGACCCTTTTTCATAGTCATATCTAGCCACATATGAATCCACTTCACTTCTTTGTATTTATGAATATTTTTCTTTGCAAATCGGTAAATGAGCACTTGCATGATGAAAATTCCAACTACGCAAATGAATAATAAGATGAGAAATTCAACCACGAAATTCCTCCTATTTTTGAAGTGTTTTCTCTACTATATGGTTCCTCAAAACCCATTCCTCAAACTGAGCACTTCCAAATTCCCAGCTCAAATCACGAGCATGTACAGAAAAAACGTAATAACCGGCATATTCGTCCATAAACATTCCTGCCTCTACATCATCTTTCTGAATACCGTATACCCCAAAATTAAAATACACATCCCATACGTCTTCATGCTTCCTCTTATAAGCAATCGATTCCATATCACATTCAGTTCCGAAATAATCAAGATGTAAATGTATGCTATCATCGTATTCGTACTCCATTTTATCACCCCTTATATTTGTACTTCTGTACTACCCAAAAAATTCCTGCTATATACTCACATATGGGCACTAACCTACATATCATGCTTGTAGATTAACTTCTAGGAGGTGCCATATAGTGAAAAAATTAATAACCGTTTTTTGCATCATGTTACTAGCTGTTTTCACATTTGCTGCTTGTAGTAGCACAAAAGAAAGTACGAAAGAACAAGCTCAAAAAATTCGAGTTGGCGAAGTTACCCACTCTCTGTTCTACGCACCATTATATGTTGGAATTGAAAAAGGTTTTTTTAAAGATGAAGGCTTAAATATTGACTTACAAACAACCGCTGGCGGGGATAAAACGATGACTACCCTATTATCCGGCGGAATTGATATTGCTCTCGTTGGTTCAGAAACGTCCATTTATGTTCATCAACAAGGAGCAAAAGATCCTATCATTAATTTTGCACAGTTAACACAAACAGATGGCACATTTTTAGTTTCACGTAAAAAATTAGACACTTTTAATTGGAATGACGTAAAGGGCGTTACGTTTTTAGGACAGCGTAAAGGCGGCATGCCACAAATGGTTGGAGAATATGTTTTAAAGAAAAATGGCATTGATCCTCACAAAGATACGAACTTAATTCAAAATATCGAGTTTGCTAATATTGCAAATGCCTTTGCATCTGGTACAGGAGAATTTGTACAGCTCTTTGAACCGACTGCAAGTATATTTGAAAAAGAAGGAAAAGGTTATATTGTCGCTTCTTTCGGAGCTGAATCTGGTACTGTTCCTTATACAACGTTTATGGCAAAAGAAAGTTTCTTAAAGAAAGATAAAGCTGCTGCAGAAAAATTCACGCGTGCGCTATATAAAGCGCAGCAATGGGTTGATACACATAGTCCTGAAGAGATTGCTGATGCTGTTTCTCCACTATTTAAAGACACTTCAAAAGACATTTCAATAAAAGTAATTGAGCGCTACAAAAAACAACATTCTTATGCGACAAATCCATTATTAGATGCTGAAGAATGGAAACAGCTCCAAACGATTATGAAAGAAGCTGGCGAATTACAAAAAGAAGTTCCACATGAAACGCTCGTCAATACAAAAATTGCTGAAAGCGTCATTAAGAAATAGAGGCGAAATATATGAGTTTTTTACAAATACGTAACGTTTCTCACTGCTTTTTTGCAAAAGAAAATGCCAAACTTATTCTTGAAGATATGAGCTTGCAAGTGGAAGAGGGGGAATTTATTTCTATCCTTGGTCCAAGTGGTTGCGGAAAAACAACGCTCCTCTCTATTATTGCAGGGCTATTTGACCCAATTGAAGGGACCGTATTTTTAGATGGTGAGCTGATTACAACTATGACCCCATCTATGGGCTATATGCTCCAGCAAGATTACTTGTTTCCGTGGAAAACAATTGAAGAAAATATTATGCTCGGACTTCATATTCGGAAAATTTATGATGAAAATACGAAAGAACATACACTAAAGCTTTTAAAACAAGTCGGCTTACATGATATAGAACAGCAATATCCTCGTGAACTATCCGGCGGCATGCGCCAACGTGCTGCACTCGTTCGAACATTAGCGACCGATCCAAAAATTTTATTGCTAGATGAACCATTTTCCGCTCTCGATTATCAAACAAAATTAAAACTAGAAGAACTCGTCTTCACATTACTACGTAAATATAAGAAAACATCACTACTTGTGACACATGATATTGAAGAAGCAATTGCGATGAGCGATCGTATTTATTTGCTGCAAGCGAACCCTGGAAAGATTGCAAAAACATTCATCGTCCCAGGAAGTATCCGTTCCTTATCGCCATTAGAAGCACGCCACCACCATGACTTCCCAGCCCTCTTCCAAGAAATATGGAAGGAGTTGGAACGACTTGGATAATATAAAACAACTACATGAACAGTTTCGAAAAAAAGAAAGACAACGTGCATGGTTAGCTCGCTCTTTACAACTTTTACTTCTTGTTCTTTTCTTTGCACTATGGGAAATAGCTAGCAAGAAAGAGTGGATTGATCCTTTACTCTTTAGCTCTCCTTCGAGTATTTGGGATCTCTTCTTAACGAAATGGATTGACGGTTCACTTTGGATTCACATATGGACGACATTACTCGAAACAGGAGTAGGCTTCATTCTCGGAACAGTACTCGGAGCTATTATCGCCACTTTCCTTTGGTGGATGCCCCTTTTAGCTCGCGTACTTGATCCATATCTCGTTGTCCTAAATGCAATGCCAAAAGTAGCACTCGGCCCAATTATTATTGTCATTTTCGGCCCAAACATTTCATCTTCTATCGCAATGGGGGTAATCATCTCCATCATCATTACCATTCTCGTTATTTACAGCGCATTTCAAGAAGTCGATTCCAACTATATAAAAGTAATGCACACATTTGGTGCAAATAAATGGCAATGCTATAAGCACGTTATTCTCCCTTCATCCTTCCCTTCCATTATTTCAACGTTAAAAGTGAACGTTGGCTTATCATGGGTCGGTGTTATTTTCGGAGAGCTCCTCGTTTCTAAACAAGGACTTGGCTATTTAATTAGCTACGGATTCCAAGTCTTTAACTTCACACTCGTCTTACTCAGCGTATTGCTCACTTGCGTCCTTGCAACTCTTATGTATGTATTTGTCGAAGCATTTGAAAAAATCCTTGTTGGAAAACGAAAAAGAAGCTAACTCAAAGCCATACGCCAGAGTCAGCTTCTTTCTTTTATCTTTTATCGCACATTTTTGAATCATTTGTAACATTGCCATTAGCAACTGTAACTGTATGGAAACAATCTTTCACACGCACCGTAACGACATTATCTTTTCGATCAATAATATGATAATCATTAAACTGTTTATTCAATGCACTACGAATTTGCTCTCCTTCAAAAATCGGAAAACCATGAGACATTACCCAAATGAGACCAGCAACAGCAAGAATCGTTTTCATACGCTTCATTACCTCCTCTAGAGTAAACTTATAGCCCCTATAATATGCGCATTATAATTGTGTCTAATTTGTGACATTTTTATACTAATTCTATTTTAAAGCTTCAGTTCCTGCTTCTTTTTATAAAAAGACTGAATTTTCAATTTTATCAACATAAAAAAACGCAAAGAACGGAACGTCCTCGCGTTTTCATTTGATAGACTAAAAATATATCGAACATAAATCCAATTA
The DNA here is from genome assembly GCF_001043575.1 of Bacillus sp. LK2. NCBI lineage: Bacteria > Bacillati > Bacillota > Bacilli > Caryophanales > Bacillaceae > Bacillus > Bacillus sp. LK2. Next base: position 79,637 of record NZ_LDUK01000032.1, on the reverse strand, counting down.
TATCGACTTACCGACAAATAGTGAAAACTACACTATGACTGCTCTATATCCCTCGAAATATTATATAATCCCGATAACACTTCTGCTCTCATTTTTACAAGCTCAGGGAATTGATAGAAGAAGGCGATTTTCTTATACTTTAACTCTGATCCTTCTTTCACCTTTTTTGAATCTTGTAAAATAAACGCTGTAAATGTATCCGCAATATCTTCTGCTACATTTGTCGTCCCATACAGTGAAACAAAATCATCATGCTTTTCCTTAAAAAATTCCATTTGAGCTTCTTCACTTTCTTCCACTTTCTTTTCTGTCCACTCCAGCTCAATTTGTTTCCAGAACAAATTATGGAATTGATTTATATAAGAGCTCTCCTTCGCACATCCTTCTTGTAAGAAAAGAGATTTACATTTATTTTGGTATGATGAAATATCTTTATCTTCTTCAAAAGCTTTTAAGTACTTTTCGTTTACTGGTATTTGTTTATGTCCCAGCGTTAATACATGAGCCGTCTCATGTATTAACGTTTTTATCACTTGATCGATATTTACTGCAGAATCAAGCGTATCTAAACTAATGGTCCACTCTTTCGGATACTCCATACTTGGCATAACGTGGGCGACAATTCCGTCGTAACCATCTGTTACCATGTCAAACTCTTTTATGTCAGTGCGATACTTAGCTGGAATAAGAGTGCTATACATCTCCCATAACGATTCATGATAATCCCTATCTTTACGTTGCTTTAATACTTCTTCTTTCGCTTCCTTATCCTCCGCAAAAGCCTTATTCAATCGTTCACGATCTAGTTTGTCGAAATAAGGATCTATAATTTCATCACCATCAATATAATAAGAAGCTAAAAAGAAATAATTTTCATCCTCCTCTTTTTTCTTCTCTGCTTCTTTCCTATCATTACTTACATGTTCTTCTACATCATAATCTTCTGGTACTTCAAGTTCTGAAAGTCCATCTATCTTTTTATATACGTTTTGAAGTGTTTTATCTCCTATTTGCGTGCATTCTTCTGTCGTTTCGCACACATCTTTCTTCTCTCTTTTCGAAGTTTGCTTCGTCATATCACATCCAGCCACTAAGCCAATTGAAATAATAAAACAAACTAACCTTCCATACAGTCCCTTCATATAAACCTCCATCGTTTCATTCTACAAAAATATAATAATCATTTTCTAACAAATATGCGATAATTACTTATGAAAATATCCCTATTTTTTAAGGAGGTTACTTATGATTCGTGCAGTACTTTTCGACTTAGATGGGACACTATTAGATCGTCGTCAATCTTTAAAGCAATTTATTCACGACCAATACAATCGCTTTTCTCTTCATTTTATAAACATAGAACAAGCCGAGTATTGTTCTCGTTTTCTTGAACTCGATAATAATGGCTACACTTGGAAAGATAAAGTATATGCTACTCTCCTTTCCGAATACAACATTACCACTTTAACACAAGAGCAACTGCTGCATGACTACACTACAAACTTTCAACATCACTGCATTCCTTTCCAAAACATGCATGAATTACTTCAGCAACTAACTCAGCACAATATAAAAATTGGTATTATTACAAACGGCTTTACTGACTTTCAAACAAATAATCTTCGTGCCTTAAACATACATACGTATACAAATACAATTCTCATTTCAGAAGCAGAAAAAATGAAGAAACCACACCGAGAAATTTTCGAACGAGCTTTGCAAAAGCTAAGTGTAAAAGCTGAAGAATGTCTTTATGTTGGAGATCATCCAGAAAACGATGTGCTTGGAGCTGAAAACGTAGGAATTTGGGGCGTTTGGAAGAAGGATTTGTTTTGGGGTGATTTTGAACATTCACGTGTGGTGGATGATTTGTTAGAGGTGATTTCGTTTTTAGAGGTGGAGATTCAGTAAACTTTTTAAACGATATGATAGTAAATGAAATTATATTAGCGATTTTCCGAATATATCGACCACAACTCCAAATATATCAGTGATTTTTAAAATATATCGATTTACCGACAGAAACTGACAATAATAAGCGGAGGCTTTGATTCCTGAATGCAAAGGTATATTCACACCATTTTTTGGGGCCAAAAAAGAAACCGGCCATTTTACTTTGTAAAACAGCCGATTTCTTCTATATGTTTCATCGTACGCGCTAATACATCATCGCGCATAATAAAGCTAAATTTCCTATCAGTTTTAATGTTATCAGGAATGTCTTTTAATAAAACAGACCCTTTCGTTTCTTCGTAATGCGTATGCTGCTCTACCGCACTAATTGTTGCAAAATAAATGTTTTTAATGATTATTTTGTCTTTTCCGGATACTTTATATTGTCCTAAGTAAGTTAAATCAGAAACTATGCCGCCGGTTTCTTCATGAACTTCCCGAACTGCCGCTTCTTCCGGTGTTTCCCCGAGTTCAACTTTACCACCTGGAAATTCAAGACCGCGACGTAAATGATGCGTTAATAACCATTGATCCCCGTACCGGCATACAACCCAAACATGCTTTGGCTCAGGAGAAAATGGATAACGTTCAAACGATAATTGTACAGTGTTGTGGTAATAATCTTTAAATTTGTACATGCCATTACTCCCCTATTGATGGTTACAAGTTTTTCCTACCACAAATTGTAGCATATTCTCGCTTTTCTGCATAATATTATCCAATTACAATCCATTGATTATTCCCATTTGCGCGACTAATTCTTTCGTTTCATGATTCCCTAGATCATAAATCATTTTATATGCTTTTTGTAGTTGTTCATCATATCGGTCATTATTCGAATCGTGATGATACTCAACGAATGGAACGTGAGAGCGTACGAATGAGCCTAAATCCTCTGTATATGCTTGATCAAAATGCTCTCTCAATTCTGTAATCTCCTCGTCATTTGCATAAATCTCAAAATTATACGTATCCGCCGTCTTCACTTGTGAAATTTGACCATTTCCTATTGATATATAATATGTTTTTTTCTTTTCCATGTAACACCCTTCTTTCATCCTTTTAATTTCTATTGTTTTCATCAATTACAAAATTATGTAAAATAAAGAAAAGGAGGGATTTCATGCTCAAAATTTTAATTATCGGCATTATAATCGTACTGATCGTATTAGTACTCTCCGTCATGACGATTAATAAAGGCTATGCATATAAACATTCCGTTGATAAGCCAGAAGATAACCCCTATACAAAAAACAACAAGGAGAAGTCATAACATGCTTCGTATACTACGCATTTTAATCGCACTCAGTGTCATCATCATATCCAGCATTGGTTTACTGACAGATCAACATAACTTTCTACCACTTTCACAATTTCTATTAGGAGCTTTAATGTTCCTCATCGCTATTGAACAAATAAAGAAAAAGGATTCAGGAACCGGATTTATTTGTATTATTGCCGGGGCTTTCTCTTGGATTGTACTCGTCATTACCTACATAAAATAGAAGGAGAGTGACTTCATGCTAAAAGGAGTACGAATTACTTTTTCGCTTATCGCTTTATCTATAGCAATCTATAGTTTTATTGCTGGCAATAGAGGAATTATGCCTTATATGTTTATCTTTTTAGGCGGTATGGCTTTCATTGTAAGTATAGAGGAAATGATGGAACATAAAAAAGTAGGGAGTACGCTCGCTTTTTTAGTCGGTGTAGCAGTTTTATATCTAGGTGTCTCAGAAATACTTCGTTAATTTGTCTATTTAAAGGAGGGATACAATGCTAACTGGATTACGGATTTTTCTCATGATTTTCATGCTTCTCGGAATCTCTCTTTGCACTTATTCTCTTATTACCGATAATTTCACACTTCTCCCATACATGCAATTTACTTTCAGTTGTTTCTTTATTCTTATGGGAATTAATGAACTGAAATCCGGACGGAAATCGATGAGTATCCCGTATTTTTTCGTTTCTAGTCTTATGTTCTTCGTTTTAATATCGACCTACTTTCGCTAAAGGTAACATGTACTTTCAAGCACCTACTGACTATTACCTTTCACCAATTTTTCTTTTTCGAACAGGTAATACATTTGATGACCATAAAAAAAATGAAAAAGGTGGAGAATAGTATGCTAAAAATATTTCGCATTATATCCGCTTTTATCGTCATCGCTCTCGCTCTATCCGGAATGCTTACAAATCCGCTTGTTACGATGCCCTATATGCTTATCGCCTTATCTTTTATGGCTTTCATCATAAGCGCAGAAGAAAAACAGAAACAACAGAAAGTAAATAGTACACTCTCCTTCTTTTCTGGCGTATTCACTTTAATCGTTGCTATTATGATTATTTTCATTCGATAACTATCTCTTTCTACTAAGGAGGCTTCCATGTTATCAAATATTCGAATCATATTATCTGCTATTGCTTTTATTCTTGCTCTATTTACTCTATTTAGCCTCTTTACACAAATCTCTATTCTTTTCCCCTACGTATTTATCCTTTTAAGCATCATATTTATCCTTTGGGGAATTGATGAAATACAACAAAAGCAAAAATCGAAAGCTATCTCTTGTTTTATCGTTGCGACAATCACTTTCTTCGTTGGGATTTCTGATATACTTCCATAAGAAAAGAAGAACAGGACAGTTGAACGAATACGACCAAAACAAATAAGAGAACCAATAAGTGTTAAACAACACAAATTCGGTTCTCTTATAACTAATTGTTATCTTCCTCTACAGACGTTCTTAGAGCAGATAGCTTATCCTTCTAATAGTACAGCCAACTTTGTATAGTAACTAATGGTTCTTGTTTAAGCATATAACGTGCTTCACATCCTCCCTTTTGACTTCAAGGTTTAAAAGAATATGGAGTGTACAGCTTATTAGAAAACATTATGTTTAGATTGTTTCTTCTTATTAATTACCGTAGTTTCCAGAAAACTGTTTTACTACAGCTTTTACTTCCTCTAATTTTTCTGGTTTTAGTAGACTAATCATTTTAGGTATAAATTGTTCAATATCCTCTTTTGAGAACGCACCTTCATCTTGTTTCTTGAAGTTTTCTGTAAGTATTGCTTTTGCTTCATCCTGCTTATCTTCTTGAACTCTTTGTAAAATAAAATTCAAAAACATTTCTTGTCCTTGCTTGTCCATTCCTTTTACCTCCTAAAGAAACTAAAAATAACACCATTTGGTTTTGTTTTTATTATAACACCTAAAGGTGTTATGTCAAATGCTATTTTCGTTTCGCTTTCCAATAATCTCACATCAATATTCTTGCCCAATTATATTTTTCATTTTGGCTACAGGTGCGTTCGTTTAACGGAAATAGGGATTATCGACAGAGGAAAAATAAAAAACTGCCCTTTCACAGGCAGTTTTCCTTTTATCCAAATACTTTCTCAAGTTCATCTTTATCTTGGCTTAACCAGAAATTCATTAAGCGTTTCGCTCCTTCTAAGTCGTGAAGCTTCGCTTGGCCACACTGCGTTTCATTTGCAGCTGGAATTTCTGTAATTTGAACCGCGTCTTTTAATGTTAGTTCTAATAAATCAATGATTTCACGAACTGTTGGTGTCCCGCTTACAACAAGATAGTATCCTGTTTGGCAACCCATTGGTGAAATGTCGATAATATCAAAATGCGGATAACGATCAATATGTTTACGTAAATTAAATGCTAATAAATGCTCTAACGTATGAATAACACCTGGTTTCATCGCTTGTTTATTCGGTTGGCAAAAACGAATATCAAATTTATTTACAATACCGTCACTACCTACATTGTGAACTCCGCAATGTCTTACATAAGGCGCCTTTACAATCGTATGGTCTAATTCAAAGCTTTCTACTGATGGCATACAACATCTCTCCCGCTTTTAATTTAATTCCGTTATATCCAATATGATATAACGGAAATCGACATTAGTAAAGAATTATGTACGGTCGTGCTATAATACTTTAAGACTATGCTGAAAAGGAGACCATTATGAAACAGATTTTTATCGGTATTATACGCTTTTATCAGAAGTTCATTTCTCCGATGACGCCACCAACATGTCGCTTTCATCCGACTTGTTCTCATTATGGATTAGAAGCGTTTCAAAAACATGGTGCACTCAAAGGATTTTGGCTTACATGTAAGCGTATATTAAAATGTCACCCTTTCCATCCAGGAGGATTTGATCCTGTCCCAGATAAAAAGGATGACAAAGTAAATTCTTAAGCTTCGTAGCCATTCACAACTAAATCTAATTTTCCTGTATCAGGGTGAATAACAAGACCGTGAACAGGTACTTCTTCAGGTAGTAACGGATGGTTGCGAAGTACTGATACACTATGTTCTACACTTTCTTCTACACTAGAGAATCCTCGCAAGAATTTTTCTAAATCGATTCCAGAATAACGAAGCGTATCTAACTTTTCTTCTGTTACACCGCGTTCTTTCATTTTTTCGATTGTGCTGCTTGCTTGAATTTTTGCCATACCACAATCGTGATGACCAACAACACATACTTCGTCAGCACCAAGCTCATATACAGCAACTAAAATACTACGCATAATACTTCCGAATGGATGAGAAATAACAGCGCCTGCTACTTTAATAATTTTCACATCACCGTTACGCATATTCATTGCTTTCGGTAATAGTTCAACAAGACGTGTATCCATACAAGAGATAATTACCATTCTTTTATTTGGAAATTTCCCAGCTACAAACTCTTCATATTTCTTCTCTTCAACGAATTTTTCATTGTACTGCAAAATCTCTTCTAATGACTTCATAGTAAAAAAACCTCTTTTCTCTCATTTACACTACATAAATAGTGTACCAAAATATGAAAAACTCAAAAAGGATATTGTCTTATTATAAAAACAATATATTTTCAGATAACCGACATAATTCTTTCAAAATATACACACAGCTTTGTAACAAGTCACACATACTCCCCCCCTATTTTCACTATAAACTAACTGTAGATAATGTAAAAAGGAGTGAATATTTATTATGTCCGACGTTCTGTTACTGAGTCGTTTTCAATTTGCAATTACTATTTTTTATCACTTTTTATTTGTACCTTTGACAATCGGACTTGTTATTTTAGTAGCATGTATGGAGACTCAATACGCCCGCACATTGAATCCAACATACCGCAAAATGGCAAATTTCTGGGGAAAACTATTTACAATTAACTTCGTAATGGGGATTATAACTGGGATTACGATGGAATTCCAATTTGGAACAAACTGGTCTGAGTATTCCAAATATATGGGAGATATTTTCGGATCACCTCTCGCAATCGAAGCACTCGTTGCCTTCTTCTTAGAATCTACTTTCATGGGAATATGGTTATTCGGTAAAGACAAAATCTCACCAAAGTTCCGTGCTTTCTGTATGTGGATGGTTGCACTTGGAACAAACATTTCTGCCCTTTGGATTATTACGGCAAACGGATTTATGCAAAATCCTGTTGGTTACGTAGTACGTAACGGCCGCGCTGAATTAAATGACTTCTGGGCTCTTGTTACAAATCCATATGCATGGAATATGTTCTTCCATACTGTAATTGGTTGTTATATTGTCGGTGCTTTCTTCGTTATGGCAATTAGCGCCTATCACTTACTACGTAAAAATGAAGTGGAATTCTTCAAAAAATCATTTAAGTTTGGTTTAATGCTAGGGTTATTCGCTGCAACTATTACACCTTTTATGGGACATCAATCCGGTGTATCAGCAGCTAAGTATCAACCAGCAAAAGGAGCTGCGATGGAGGCTGTTTGGGAAACTGGAAAAGGACAAGGCTTCTCAATCATTCAAATTCCTGATGTAAAAAATGAAAAAAACTTTGAACTGCTTACAATTCCAAAACTCGGAAGTTTCTTCTATACAAACTCATTTGATGGAGAAATTGTTGGTTTAAAAGATATTCCGAAAGAAGATCGTCCAAACGTTAACCTCGTGTACTATAGCTTCCGCTTAATGGTTGCACTTGGCATGTTCTTTATGGCATTAACTTGGTTCGGTTTCTATTTAAACCGAAAAGGAAAACTAGAAAACTCAAAACGTTATTTGAAAATTACAATGTGGTCTGTCTTACTTCCATATATCGCAATTAACGCTGGTTGGATTGTTGCTGAAGTAGGTCGTCAACCATGGACAGTATATAAATTGATGCGTACAGCAGAATCTGTATCACCTATATCAGTTCCACAAATTTGGTTCTCATTAATTAGTTTAATATTGTTCTACACTTTACTCTTAATTGCAGACGTATACTTAATGCTGAAGTTCGCGAAAAAAGGACCAGATGCATTAGAAGAACATAATACTGAGGGAGGTGTGGCTCATGTCTCATGATATGCTTGCAATCATCTGGTTCGGTTTATGGGGTGTGATTTGGACAGTTTACTTTATTCTTGACGGCTACGCACTCGGTAACGGGATGATTTTCCCGTTCGTTGCGAAAGATAGACAAGAACGAAATCAATTACAAGAAGCAATTGGACCATTCTGGGGTGGTAATGAAGTATGGCTAATTACAGCTGGTGGTGCAACATTCGCTGCCTTCCCAATCACATATGCAAATATGTTTAGTTACCTGTATACACCACTATTTTTAGTATTACTTGCACTATTTGCTCGTGCTGCTGGACTTGAGTTTATGCATAAAGACGATTCACCAATATGGCAAAAAACTTGTAAATGGGCATTTGCAATTGGTAGTTTCCTAATCGCCTTCTTATTCGGTGTTACATTCGCTAACCTATATTACGGACTACAAATCGGAAAAGATGGTTATGAAGGAAACTTACTTAGCTTACTAAACCATTACGGCATTTTAGGTGGTCTTTTCTTCACCGCTATATTCGTCGTATCTGGTGCCCTTTGGGTTATGATTAAAACAACTGGTGAAGTATCCGATCGTGCTTATAAAATCGCAAGACCATTTTCAATGGCAGCTGCTATCATTTTAGCTATTTTCTATGTAGCAACTGCAAATCGCACAAATTTATTCCAAAACTTTACGGAATATCCTGTACTATTCATTCTTCCAGTACTTGCAATGTTAATGAGTGTACTAGCACTTATTATGGTGTACAAACATAAAATCGGCCTTGCATTCACATTCGTTTGCTTAACAATCGCAATGTTTATGACAACTGGCTTTGCAGGTATGTTCCCAAGAATGTTACCATCACGTATTAACGACGCTTATAGTACAACGTTATACAACGCAGCGGGTAGTCAATTAAACTTAAAAATTATGTTCTTCGTTGCAATGGTCATGGTACCAATCGTTATTGGATATCAACTTTGGAGCTACAGCATATTTAAAAATAAAATTCATAAAGACTCTGCTAAAGGGTATCACTAAAATGAAAAAAGACACTTCAGGCGAAGTGTCTTTTTTCTTATACGTATGATTTTCGATAAGATGTTACATTTCTAATCTAACAACTATGATAAAGAAGAATCACTAACAGCTCACAGCTAAATTGTATCACAGGGCAAACACATCACTTTATGCAATTTTACATATAAAAATTATAACGTAGATTGAATTACTTGGTCATACACATCGCTATCACTTACATCCGCTGTACTAATACCATTAAATGTTCTCACATTAAATCCAGTATTTGATGACCCCGATCCATTATACGCTTTCGTTTTTTCAATTGGCTGCACATTATATTTATCACCTAAATTAACTGTTCCGTTACAGTTTTCAATAATAACTCCTTCAACAACAGCTGGCATTTTGTCACCTACTTTCATTTCGTTACTTTCAGTGTATGAACAATGCCTATAAAAATAGCTTATTTATATGCGAAAAAGCACCCAGAAGAGTGCTTTTTCTCTAATCATGAATAGCTAGTATGGAGACAGTTGACTTTTTCAAAAATTTATTAGGGGTAATATTTTGAAAAAGAAAGCCTTTCATATGTAGCTTACTACTGATGGAATATATAGTAAATTGATAATCTTTATACGGAAGATTGCCAATGTTTAGTATAGATGTTTTCCACTATTTTAATGGTGATAACTATCTGCACTACATAACAAAAAGGCGCCTTTCAAAAAGACGCTCTTTCCCCTGTTTATATACAGCCCATCCCACTTTTCGTAAACACACACTAGAAAACAGAATCATTAATTGTTACAAGATTGTTAGATACAAAAAGAGTAGAGGTAAATGTTTATATAAAATTCTGCTTTATAGCATGTATCCACAACTTATATTTTAATCCTCTTTCCCTGAAAATAAACACAATATGCATAATTACATACCCAAAAGAAAAAAGACACTCTACAGAGTGCCTTCTCAACCATTTTACTTTTAATATATCGCTTTGAATATATTTTATCATATTTATCTATATTATTTATTGAGAAAATTGCGAATCGTTATTTTTATCATTAATAACCTCAAAATCATGTAGTATTAAAGGTGCTATAAAAACATTATAAAAATTGAGGTGTACAACATTTATGTATTTCGGAATCATTCCTCTTATATTGTTTATTATTTTTCTTTTCTCTTATTTAAAAGATCCACGAAAAATAATAAATGGCTTTTTATTTAATGCCTTTTTCTGCTCATTTCTTATATTTTGTGTTATTGCATCTTTTGAATACGGCAATAACAATTTGCATTTCATTGTAATTCTTCCTATGATAGCACTTATCCTAATGATACCTTTTGGCATTGTCGCTTTAATGTTTGGGTTATTTCTTAATGCAAGGATTTTAATGAAGCGAGAAGGAAGACGCTTCACAAACTCTTTAACTTTAATTGCAGCTGTAGGGATTTTATTATTTATACTACTCCCTATCATAAATCCAGCGAGCTTAGTTTCACCGCATTTCCAACCTATTTTTGCTGGTATTTCTCTTATAACCGTATATTTCTTTATACATTTATCCAATTTCTTAACAGCATATTTTTTATACCAATTTAATAGACCACGACGTAATCAAGATTTCATCATCGTTCTTGGCAGTGGCTTAATTAATGATAAAGTACCTCCTCTTCTAGCAAGCCGTATTAATAAAGCAATCGACTTTTACTGGAAACAGGCATCGATTACTACACCACCAACAATCATTTTCTCTGGTGGACAAGGTCCAGATGAAAATCTTCCAGAAGCAGAAGCGATGCAAAAGTACGCTGTTGAAAAAGGTATTCCTCTTGAACATACGGTTCAAGAAAATCGCTCTGTAAACACATATCAAAATATGTTGTTTTCTAAAGAAATTATGGATTTATTAAAACCTGAAGGTAAGTATAAAAGCATCTTTACAACGAACAATTTCCATCTTTTCCGCGCTGGTATATATGCGAGACAAGCCGGTCTTAATAGCCAAGGAATCGGCTCAAAAACAGCATTTTATTACTGGCCTAACGCAATGATTCGTGAATATGTTGCGATTGTCGTTATGGGGCGTAAACGACATATGAAAGTGTGTGGAACTATTTTAGGATTTGCTTTATTCCTATCAATAGTTAGTTTTATACTTTTGTAATAGCTATCATAAATTTATAAAAATGATCCCCTTTTCATAAAATGGGGACCATTCTTATAAATTCCAACAGTCACTAAAGGTTTTCAGTTAAATTTTCTCTTCCTTTAAATAATTAGCATAAAAGCATACAATACGTTAATGATTCCAGAAACTATTCCAACAATAGCAAACACTTTACTTGTACCTGTCACTTTTTTATTTAAACCTAAGATAGAAAATACAATAGCTATAGTGCCAATAAGCCCCCATAAGTTAATAAACCAAGATATCAAGCCCGTTATAAAACCAACTAATGAAAAAACCTCTATATCACTATTTGGATGACTGGCTACTTGGCTTTCCTTAACTCTTTCATAATTAAGACTCTCTCCACACTGTCCACAAAACTTATTACCATCGTTCGTTTCATTTCCACATTTCGTACAGTATCTCACAGAATCCCTCCTTAAAATCAACGCCCAAAATGGACATATCCATACTGTTCATCCCCACTTGTTTATATCAAATTATGACCACTCACTAATCATCTACAGGCGTATTTAAACTAATAATATGGTGATAATATCCCCTGCATACATCCATTAAAGGAGAATTTTTTCAAATTAAATGTTAAAATAAAATTTACGTGTGAATTACGTAACAAATAAGAAACTAGTTTGAAACGAGGAAATTACATGAAGAAAATTGTCAAAAACAAGCCCAATAAGCTAAAAATTGCTTCAAAAGCTTTGATGATTATTATTGGGGCACTTATCACAGCGTACGGATTAGAAGCTGTCTTAATTCCAAATAACGTATCAGACGGTGGTGTGACTGGTTTAAGTATCGTTAGTTCAAGATTATTTGGATTACCATTAGGACTTCTAATCGCAATTATTAACATTCCTTTCGTTTGGTTAGGATATAAGCAAATTGGTAAAAGCTTTGCAATTTATTCTATTATCGGGATTGCTTCATTGGCAGTAGGTACCGTTCTCATGCACGGCGTACCAACAATTATTGAAGGTGACACGCTTTTAATTACTGTTGTTGGTGGTATTATTATCGGTTTTGGTATGGGACTTGCATTACGTAACGGTGGGGCATTAGATGGAATCGATATGCTAGCCGTATTACTTTCTCGAAAATTACCATTTGGAACAAGTGACCTTATTTTATTCTTAAATATGTTTGTCTTTATTTTTGTTTCAACAGTATTTGGTCTTCAAGGAGCTATCCTTTCGGCAATTGCTTACTTTATCGCTTCTAAAGTAATTCATATTGTTGAGGTTGGTTTAAGTGGATCAAAAACATTTAAAATCATTACAAAAGAACCTGAGCTAATGGTAGAAACGATTCGCGATCGTTTAGGCCGAAGCGCAACATACAATGAAGTTTATGGTGGTTATTCAAGAGAGAAATTTAAAGAAATTTCTTGTGTAATTAACCGTTTAGAAGAAAGTAAAATGAAAGAACTTATTCATGAAATTGATCCAAATGCCTTTATTACAGTTTATGACGTAGCAGAAGTAAAAGGCGGTAATTTCAAGAAACATGATATTCATTAATAGTTATAACAAACGAGGCTTTTCCAAAAAAATTTGGAAAAGCCTCGTTTTATTATTAGTTTGCTACCGTTGTCGGTAAATCGATATATTTTAAAAATCGCCGATATAATTTGAGTTGTGAACGATATATTCTAAAAATCGCTGATATATTTTCACTCCCCCATCTTCCTCCACCCTTAATCCATTCTACGTATTTGTGAAAGGCGGTCACTTCATGTTGAAAACGAGGCGGAATATACAGAAATAGAGTACATGTACATACTATCCATAGAATACCTACTGCAAAGTGAAATTTCACCGTTTTACTAATAAACAGACATACAAATAAGACGAGGAACATAATTGCACTAAACCTTTTATACATAGTCATACTAATCCCTCCTTATGCCTTAATTGCACCCGCTACAAGGAATTAATCCCCATAATAAAAAGACCGAAAAGCAAATTCTGCTTCTCGGTCCCTACACTATCTTCTCTTCGTAATTGTTCCTGAGCCGCCAACCCTCGTTTTCGGGGGAGACGTATTCTTTGGCGGAGTTTTAATGGATGATTTCGGCTTCACATCAGATCCACTCGAGCCACCTGGCGTTTTCGTGATTTTCCCTTTGCTTCCAGTAGACGGTGGTGGGGTATTACTTCCTTTTTCCGTAATACTACCTGTATCACCTACTGATGGTTTCGAATCAACATTATCGCCTCGCTTAATAATCGATCCTTTCCCTTCCTTCGTAATTGGAGGCGGGGTTTTCTTTTCTTCTTTCGTAGGTGGTCTTTCCGGAATAACCGGTTTATGATTTTGTCTGTCGTTATATCCGCGATAATCACCGTATGATGATTTTCGTGAACCGAATATATCGTTTATTATACTCCCCATAATATATCCTTGTAAGAAGGATGGTTGGTAATTTTGACGGACAAATTCTTCATTACTTATTTCAATTAGCGTATCAGATGGTTTCTCTTTATCCTTTTGAAGATTATACATTTTATCAGAATAAACGAGGAACATTTGATTTTCGTCTTCTTTAGATGCTTGCTTCGGTTTCCTTTCGGCTATAAGTTCCTTTGCGACTTCAGGAACTGACCGATTGGCGGCCCTATACACGTAAGATTCTTGTTTACCTTCCTTTGCGACAGACTCAAGCGGATAGCGGTCTTGAATTGACTTCGCTTGACCACTTTGACAGCCTGATAAAGCATAACCCGCAATAACAAGTAATGTAACGATAGCAAGTATAGGGATTACGAACGATTTAATCATGGTAAACAATCGGTTTGACATGATTACGCCCCCCTTATGTTGCTCTTATGATTTGTACATCAGCAGGAATAATTGTTTCTCCCTCATACATCATTGTGCGACCATTTTGCCATTCAATACGTAATAATTTACGATTATCAGACTGGAATTCCCATACGTACTGTTCCTCCGAAGCAGCGAATGGTGTTTTCCCCATTACAACAACACGTCCATTATATTGCTCTTCCATATGGTACTCTGTATCATCCATTTCAATTGTCGTCGGAATTTCATCGATTGAATCTAAACGACCGTCAATTGGTGTATATAATTTGTAATACGTATTTTCACGGTCTTCAATTTTTAAATAGCGAATGTCTTTCCCGTCCTGCAGGGTTAAAACAATCTCCTTACGAGAATGCATGCTCGTTTTCCCAATCAATTCGTACATTACTAACGAAACTTCAATCATATCGCCAGGAGCTAACGTTAAAAGACTCTTTTCTGGTTTCGGTTGCTCCGGGCTTTTCATTATATTTTTAATACGTTTAAATAAGCTCACAATCTACCCCTCCTTTTTTCTTTATAAACAAGCACCTAAAATAAGTGCACCAACGATATGTAATGAACCAGCTAACATCGCATGTGCTACGCTGCCTTCTTTCGTTCCTTCTTCTAAATCAAGACCTACCATTTTTCTTAAAACAAATTCAATAAACATTTCTACAATTAATAAAATAACGAATGAAACTGCTGAGGCAAGAAGCGCTTGCCATAAATCATTCGCTTTCGTTATTGATTGTGACAAGATGTATCCTTGAGCGAATAGCTTCATAACGAAACGTGTTGTCACAGCTGTGTTCCCGTTTTTTATTTCTTTTAAATCATTGTATTTTGTAAAAATCGAATCAACCCACATAATTGCAAATAAAAGTACCGCACTCGCCCCTGTCCATACGAGCATAGCTAACACATTCATCCATGTCATTGCAAAACCTCCTCTAAAATATAATAGAAAACCGACATGAATATATTTAGACATGTCGGTCCATTTGTCTCTATTCTATATTATTTCTCATACTGCTTCATAATACGAGCTAATTCATCGTCAACAGCAGAATTTTTGTTTAAGCTTGCGAATTCATCATCTAATGATTTTTCTTTTTTGTAAATTTCACCGCTCGCTTCTGCCTCAGCCTCTAATTGAAGAGCTTTCTCTTCCATACGGCTTAAACCAGCTTTTGCTGTATTTGCATCAAATCCAGACATCGCCTGATTAATATTCTTTTGTGCTTTCGCTGCATTTACACGTGCTACAAGTGTTTCACGTTTATTTTTCAGCTCTGTTAATTGCTTACGCATTTCTTCTAGCTTCGCACGAAGGTTATCAGCAGCAGCTTTATTTTGTTCATAGCTCGCTTTATATTCATTCATCTTTTGCTCTGCATTTTGTTTTTCTTCAAGAGCACGACGCGCAAGATCTAAGTTACTAGCTTGAACAGCCATATGTGCTTGCTCTTCACGTTTTTTCACAAGTGCTTCTTGCTCTTCGAATAATAACTTGAACTTTTTCTCAAGTGCGATTTGAGCAGCTACACTTTTCTCAGCTTCTTGTACATCCGCTTGCATATCACGTAAATATTGATCCGTCATCTTAACTGGATCTTCAGCTTTTTCAATTAATGAATACACATTTGACATTGTTAAATCTCGTAATCGTTTAAATACAGACATTCAAATTCCTCCTATGATATACCTCATATTTCAAATTCACTACTTAGAAAAATTAAAAATCTCCCTTTACAGTAAGAATATTCATTTTTACAACCTATGTGTTTATTATAACAAAACTAAGATATCCTTACATGTTATTTCCAAAATACATCCAATATAATATGACATTCTAGATAGAATATTGTATTCCTACTATATTCTTATTATTTCTTTTCTCGAAATTAACTTATTTTTACATACTTTCACTAAATTACATCATTGTAATGTTACTGTAAGCTAACTCGATAGTTGCATCTCCATATTTCTTATACACTAATACCAGAAGCAACGGAATAACAAAAATGCTTCTCATAATTTCAGGACTAATACAGAATGTGTATTTACTATAAAACATATAAAAGGAGAAATCATCATGAAAAAATTAGTAGGAATCGGATTAGCAGCAGCAATTTCATTCGGAGCATTATCAGGTTGTTCTTTATTAGGAGAAAAAGCGAACGGCTTTGTATTATACGGAACAGAAGAGCAAGTTCAGCAAATTGCGGATAAAAATAAAAAAGAAGTAAAAGAAAAAGATATGTATAAAATGAAACTTACAACACTTGAAGATAAAAAGGTTCTTGTAATGGATAAGAAAACTGGCGAAGAACTTGTTAAGAAAGAACTCCTTAGAAAAGTCGATAAAAATGACGACACAAAAGCAATTGATAAATTACCAGCTGTAACAGCAGAGCAAGGCGTACTATTTGCAAAAGAGAAGGTAGAAAATGCTACACTTGATGGGGCAAAATTAAACTATGAAGGTAACACAATTATCGGAAGCGGCCGCGCATATGCAGACATGTTCGCAATCGTTGACGATGCAACTTACGGAAATGTAAAAGGTGAAGAGAAATCTGTAGGCGTACTAAAATTCGATAAGGATCCTAGTAAAGAATTCCCTGGAAAAAATGGTGTAGAAGGAGCTCAACTTGTTACAATTAAAAAGTAAATAAAAAAGCTTTGCGAAATTCGCAAAGCTTTTTTTCTATTTATGGGCAATTTGCTCCATATCTGGACTACAAGTTTGCGACTGACATGACTTATTTAAAGAGCATGCTGCGCATTTTCCTTTTTTACTTCTCTTTGCAAAATTAACTAACGTATATGCTGCATAACCAAAAATGATAGCTCCAATTATAATATTGACCATCATTGTAATACATCTCCTTCTAGAATCCGAGTAAGAATCCAACTTGGTATATAATGAACGTTAATACATAAGCAACAACAAGTGGATAAACGACAGAGAAAATTGTCCATTTCACCGATCCTGTTTCACGTTTAATAACAGCTACTGTCGCTAAGCACGGAACATATAATAAAACAAAGAACATAAATGCGTACGCTGATAACGCAGTATAATGCGCTCCCATTACATTTCCTAGCACATCTTCTTTAACCGCATAAATAATCGCCATTGTTGAAACGACAACTTCTTTCGCTAAAAATCCTGTTAAAAGGGATGCCCCAGCTTGCCAAGTTCCAAAGCCGAGCGGTGCGAATAGTGGAGCGATAAAACCACCAATCATCGCTAAGAAACTGTCTCCCATATCAACACCAAACCCTGATGGACCTGCATAATTTAATAACCAAATGACAACAGAACCACCGAAGATAAATGTACCTGCTTTACGAACAAACCCTTTACCTTTCTCCCACGTGCTCAGCCATAGTGTTTTCGCTTGGGGCACACGGTAAGGAGGTAGTTCAATTACAAAAATAGATTTTTCCGCCTTTAAAATTGTAAGGGACATAATTTTTGTAACGAGTAACGCAAGAACAATACCTGCAACATATAAAGAAAACACAACAGTCGCCTGACTATGAGGGAAAAACACTCCCGCAAATAATGCATATACAGGTAAACGTGCTGAACAAGACATGAATGGTGTTACTAAAATTGTAAGTAAACGTTCTTTCTCCTGTTCAATCGTTCTCGCTGCCATAATACCTGGAACGTTACATCCAAAGCCGATAATCATCGGGATAAATGCTTTTCCGTTTAAGCCGAAAAACTCCATAGTTCTATCCATAACAACTGCAATTCGCGCCATATATCCTGAGTCTTCTAATAATGAAATGAAGAAGAATAGTGCAAAGATTTGTGGAACGAATACTAATACCGCACCAACACCGGCAATAATACCTTCTGTAACGAGCGCTTGAATAAAGTCAGAAGCACCAACACTTGCGAGACCAGCTGTAACCCAATCAGTAAGTTGCCCGCCAAAAAATCCATCAAGCATATCAGATAAAGGTGTACCAATCCACGTAAACGTAACTTGAAAAATAAAAAACATAACTGCTAAAAAGATTGGAAGTCCTAAAATTTTATGTGTAATTAACTTATCGATTGTTTCCGAAAAAGGAATTTTTCCTTCTTTCTCATGCTGAATTACATTTGTTTTTAACTTTTCAATATACGCTTCACGAGTTTTGTAAATATGCTCCTCCAACGTACAATCAAGTTTTCCTTCTAAACGAGATCGAATGGCTATAAGTTCCTTATAAATTGGTAATGCTTTCATTTCTTTTTCTACTACTTCGTTATTGCTTAAAAATTGAAGGGCTAACCATCTTGGATGCTCATAATTCGCTGTCTCTAAAAGAGTGATTACCTCTCCAATCCCTTCATCCATTTGTACACCATATGAAATAACGAATGGTTTTTTCTCTTTTTGCTTCTCTTCATGAAGAGTAGCAAGTAATTCTTCACAGCCCTTTCCGCTTCTTGCAACGACAGGAACGACTGTTACTCCTAATATTTCTGATAATCGTTTGACATTAATAACAATTCCTCTTTGCTTTGCCACATCAATCATATTTAAACCAATTGAAACTGGCTTACCAAATTCAAGTAATTGCAATGTTAAATGCATATTTCGCTCAAATTGCGAAGAGTCCACTATATTTAACATATGATGAAATTCGTCTGTTAATAGAAAATTTGTAACGACGCCTTCATCACGTGAAACTGGATTTAAATCATAAACGCCTGGTAAATCAATTAATGTTCCTTGCTTATCTTTTAATTTACCAACCTTCTTTTCTACTGTTACACCGCTCCAGTTCCCTACATATTCATAAGAACCAGTGAGTGCATTAAATAATGATGTTTTCCCTGTATTCGGATTCCCTAGCAAAGCAACCTTATTCACGCTAATTCCACCTTTATCATTTTCGCGTCACAATGACGAATACTAATTAACTGCCCACGACACTCCAATGTACAAGGACCTTTAAACATCGCTTTCTGTTTTAGGCGAAGTTCGCTTCCTTCTGAAAGACCGAAAGCAGCTAATCTACGCTTTAATAACTGATCTAACGACTGAATACTTTTTACTAGCACTTTCTCACCAATTTTAATATCTACTAAGCTCATAACCTTCCCCCCTCAGAAGAGAATGATAATTATTTTCAAACAAATTATATCATACTCTATTTCATTTGGACTATATCTTTTTGCTTCATATTTATTAACATTTCAATACAATTATATTTCAACAATTGTCATACAAGGTTTATTTGCCATTCTCATCCATTTCGCTTACAATAAACAATAGCAAATAAAGAATCTCGTTATCACAGGGGGAGCCTTGCCGCTGAGAGGGAACACTTCGTTCCGACCCTTCGAACCTGTTAGTTAATGCTAACGCAGGGATTGTGCAAACGTCCGAAATACATACCTCTTTTTTATTTACGTATTTCGTATCCTCCTATGATAATGTTCTTTTTTGTGCAACTTGGATTTAGGGGGAGACAACATGCGTAACACCAATTTACAAGCGATGATCGAATCCGCAATTCTTGCAGCCTTCGCCTTGATTATCGACATTTTACCATTATCAATTAAACTTCCAACAGGCGGTTCCATTTCATTTGCTATGATTCCTATTTTTATTATCGCATACCGCTGGGGCTTCAAAATGGCCTTCTTAGGAGGCTTAATTTGGGGACTTTTACAAATTGTCGTAGGTGATGCTTACATTTTAACGCCAGTGCAAGCATTCATTGAATACTTCATAGCCTTTGCATTTATCGGCTTTGCTGGATTATTCTATCGTCCAATTCAAAAAGCTCTTGCTTCAAACAACAGTGATGCAGAACATTCAAGTTTTGGCAGTCGCAAAGATAAACCTACATCAAAACAAAACAATGGAAAAAAAGCACTCGTTTATATTATCTTTGCCACATTTGTCGGTAGCTTTGCACGTTATTTCTGCCACTTTATTGCTGGTATTATTTTTTGGGGACAATACGCGCCGAAAGGACAATCAGCTGTTTTATATTCATTAATTGTAAACGGCAGTACAATGATCGGTTCTTTCATACTATGTACTGTATTACTAATTCTTTTATTTACTACTTCACCACGCTTATTCAAAAGCATGAGTGCTTATCAAATGAATTCACAAAAAAAGGGCGCTTAATTAGCGCTCTTTTTTTATCAAAGCTCTCAATGAGTAATATCAATAATAAATACAATAAATGCACAAAAGAAAATAAATGCCATCACACCTAGTAAATTGCTATTCACGGCTAATCTACTCCTTACATAACCTCTTTTTCTAACCAGATTATATCGCTTAAAAATAAAGATTAAGTAAAAATAATATGAAATTAAATTAAAAAAGCGTAGATTGTATCATCTACGCTTTTTTCGGTAAATAGAAGTAAAATAACACACCATCTTCTGTATTCTTTGCCCCATATTCAGCATCGTGCAATTCTAAAATATTTTTAGAAATGGCCAGCCCAAGCCCCGTTCCACCTTGTGAACGCTGGCGAGCTGCATCCACTCTATAAAAACGATCCCAAATTTTATCTAATTGTTCTTCTTCAATGTGAGCACCTTTATTTTCAATACACACTTTTATATGATTCGTCTCGTCTATTGTGGAAATAATAATATCTTCTTTATCTGGTGTATAACGTATTGCATTCGTAATGAAGTTCACGATGACTTGTTCAATACGATTTTGATTTGCAATTACTTCAACTGAACATATATTTTTATGAACATGAAGTTCTTTTTTCTCTATCTCCACGGAAAGCTGTTCGCATATGTCTTCAATTACTGTATCAATATAAAATGAATCTTTTTTCATTTTATATGTGCCGGACTCAAATTTTGCTAGCTCAAGCATATCCAAAATTAAAGTATCCATCTTGTCTACTTCTCGCTCCATCGCTTGAAAATAGTACTCTTTTTTATGCTCCGCTACCCCATCTTTTAAAATAGAAATACAGCTTTTCATAATACTTAACGGTGTTTTTAATTCATGTGAAACACCTGAAATAAATTCTTTTCTCGTATTTTCTAATTTTCTTTCCTTCTCAATATCTTGTTCAAGCTGTCCAATATGTGAATGTAGTTTATTAGATAGTGTATTAATATTTTGCGATAAATCACCAATCTCATCTTTTGAAGTAATCGGAATTTTTTCTGTGAAATCTAAATGAGCTATTTTCTTCGTTGTACCATTTATTTTTAGTAACGGTTTTGCAATTTGTTTTGAGTAATAGAACGAAGCTAGAAATATAAGAACGACTACAAATGCAATGATGTAGATGTAATAATCTTGCACCATTTGTACAGCTTCATCGACTGGTTGCAAAGATGCCATTGCATATATATATGTCACTGATCCGTCTTTATCTTTTATTGGTTTAATTAATAATTTATATTTTATATCATTTTTTTCATAATCCATTGTTTGTGTTGCATACTGTATTTTATTACTTTCTTTTAGTAATAAATCAGTTTGAAATTCTTTTATATTATCCAAAAATAAATTGTTTTTATAAATTGGATTTACAGGTCCTTTTACATCAGGAACCTGTGCCTTCGTAATAGTCCCATGCATATTGAAATCTGAATTTTGAGCAGCCCACTTCTTTTCTTCATCACTCAAACTTCCAGCAACTTTTGGCTTCTCCTCACTTACCCTAAGTTCTTTTTCACCTAACTTCTTGCTCAATGGTTTATTTGTCCAACTTAAATTCATCTTTGCTAACTGCAAATAATGTGTGATGAAACTATCCCCTCTTTTCAGTCCATAAAAATAAACTGGTTGCCCTACAAAACTAGATAGTGTCCCACTTTCCATCTCATCTATATTCATAAGATAGTACAAAGGAATTTTGATTGTCTTCTGTCCAATTTGCTTCTCTTCGCGTTTTTCTAAAGTAATCTCAAAATAAAAATCATCCGCATGTTTTAAATTCCCATACTGGTCTAAAGTCGTAATCCACGTATTATTTTCTCTTAAAAAGTCTTGCTCCAGCTTCTGAATTCCTTCTGCACTTCCTGCATCATTTAAATAGTTATTTTCAAAGGAATCTAAGTTCACTTTAATATTTTCCACTTTTCGATTCGCATAATATTGTTTAAAAAATATCGTTTGCCCAATAAAAATCGTCGCTAAAATTAACATACATAACGCTGTTGTAAGAGTAAATAATTTTAGTACAATCCCTTTTCTCATACATTCCCCTCAAACTTATAACCAGTTCGCACTACAGTTATAATGTACTTTGCCTTCTCTCCTAATTTATTTCGCAAATTACGAATATGGCTATTAACAGTTCGATCATCGCCAGCAAATTCATATCCCCAAATTTTTGAAATTAATTGTTCTCTCGTTAGTACAATTCCTTGGTTTTTCATGAAATACACTAATATTTCAAACTCTGTATGTGTTAAACTAACGTCTGCCTCATCAACAGTAACAGTACGTGACGGAAAATGGACGTGAATGCCATGAATTGATAACGTATCATCTTCATTCTCTAAAGGTTTCTTTGATGCTTTTCTACTTTCTAATAATCGTTTCGCTCTTGCTAATAAAATAGGCGGACTATACGGCTTCGTCACATAATCATCTGCTCCAAGTTCAAAACCAAGTAGCGTATCATCCTCATCAACACGTGCCGTCAACATAATAATCGGAACTTGGGACGTCTTACGAATTCTTCGGCAAACAGACCATCCATCTAGTTCTGGTAACATAATATCGAGTATAACTAAATCAACCTCTTCTTCTTCAAATAAAACTAAAGCTTCTTTCCCATCTCTCGCTTCAAACACTATATATTGTTCACTCAAAAAATAATCTTTTAATATTTCACGTAAAATCTCTTCATCTTCAACAATTAAAACCTTTTTTGACATAACTTATGTACCCTCCTCTCCCTTTCAGGAACTACAATTTTATTTTGAATAACTAGCAATTAATTTCGCCTCAATAATATATCTATCTGGTGCATCCCCTATATAATCAAATGGATAGCAAGTCGTCAGTGTCAAAGTCGGTTCTTCTTTTTTCACAATGACAGTGCGATCATCCGCATGTGTAATCCACTTCTTTTGAATTTCATATGTGTAAATTTTATTGTCATACTCCACCAAAAGACTGTCTTTCTCTTTCAGGTCTCCCAATTCTGTGAATACAGTATCCCTGTGCCCACTTAATACAGTATGCCCTCCACCAGATGGCGTTGTCGTTAAATCACTAACAAACATACCGACTCCTTTTTTTAAAGTTGCATCGCTTGCTCCCCAATATATAGAAAACTTCTTCTTTATTTTTGGAATATGCAACATGGCTACTTTTTCTCCTTCTTTATATTGTATTTGAGTAGAAGGCACTTGGGAAGTTACTGGTTTTTCATTAGAAAGCTGATTATCTTGTATATTTTTAAGACTCTTTATTTCTTCTTTTGTTAATTCTTGAGCGGAGCTTTTTCCTTTATACCATTCCACCGCATAATATGATCCCATACATAGCCCTATAGCCATTAATATAATACCGATATAATTGAGTAGCTTCATGTTTCATCCCTCCATGCAAAAAATGGTAGGAGTAACCTACCATTTTTAATATATGAAATTATCCCATTCTTTATAGGCTACTATTTTATTTACGCTTTAACCTTATTGCGACGATTCAATCCAAATAATGTACCTATTGCGACAAGACAGGCGCTTAATGCCATCATTGCTACATTATTTGATGCTGTGTTTGGTAATTTTTCACCTTGTACAACTGGCTTCGCTACTTCTTTTTTGGCTACATCATTTTTTTGCCCGGCTTTTATCGCTTCTTCTTTTTTGGCCATATCACTTTTTAACTGTTCTTGTGCTATTCTCTTTTTCTCTTCTTCACTCTTTTTCTCGGCTTTTATTGCTTCCTCTTTTTTAGCCATATCACTTTTTTCTTGTACTTGCGCCGCTTGCTTTTTCTCTGCATCATTTTTTTGCTGTGCCTTAATTGCTTCTTCCTTTTTAGCTACATCTGACTGCACTTGCGCTGCTTCTTCCTTTGTCAGTGTTCCAGTTGAAGCACTCGCTACCGAAGAATAACCTACTGTTAAAAGTGCCATTGCACAAATTGGTAATAGTCTCTTTTTCATCTTCATTCTCTCCTTATACTTTATTCACATCACTTCGCACCGGATGTATTACTAGAATAAATAACAGATGTAAATATGAGATGCAGATGAAATATATTTCATTTAAAGATTTCATTGTAGAAAAAGAAAAAAACACCGTAATATATACGATGTTTTTCGGGTGTGTGTCTCGATATTTATTTGTTACTTTCGCGTGACTTAGAAGTAGAAAGGGCCGGAGTGATAACTAATTGTCTCGGCTCAGTTTTCTTGAAGTGATTTTTGACGTTACACTTACGACGTTGAACAACCCATGCTTTAATAGGGTTTGTTAAAATAATTTTTTGCCTTTCGTTAGGGGCCTCTTCTTCCGATTTACAACTATCGCTCCATTTACTCCATTTCATTGTAAACTTAGAAGAAGAATGATCGTCTTCTCGATCAAACATATGCAAAAAATCCATTTCTCCAGCTAGCATTACGGTGTTACTAGTCGCTAAAAAAGAAAAGGTCGTCCAACGTTTCTCCATGCCCTCCTACTCCTTTTTCACATATAGAGTGCCTAAAACTTAATTTACCTAAAATATGCTTGCCTTTTACCTTACACTTATAGTTTATCCAAAACACTACTATGCAACTATCGATTTGTCTTACAAATTACCTTACATTTTTGTAAGAAAAGAAAAAAACCTTCATTCTATATACGTGAAGGTTTCTCATTTCTTATCTATATGATCTTTCATATCATCCAATCCAGCTTCTTGCAGCTGCGACATCATACCGTGAGAAATTGCGCCTAATACTAAAGTCATTCCAATTAGTGAAATGCGAATCGCAGGTACATCAATTACGTAAGCCAACATACCAAGAACAATTGTTAAAAGTAATGCTTTTATAAACGTTACACTCGTATACTGTTTCTTTTTCATCATAATCACCCTTTATGGAAGCGTTTTCTTAATATAATCAGTATATCATATCATCTGATTATATTGTGGGTATTTCTGTAAAAAACTCTATTCTTCTTTGACTTTTTCCGTTCTATCCTTTACAGTCGAAATGTTCATAAGTTTTACATTGTAGGAGGATTCAAATGAATATTGAAATAAAAGACACTTTAATTTCTGAAGAACAATTACAAGAAAAAGTAAAAGAACTAGCTCTTCAAATCGAACGTGATTTTGAAGGGGAAGAAATCGTAGTAATCGCTGTATTAAAAGGATCTTTCGTATTCGCTGCTGATTTAATTCGTCACATTAAAAACGATGTAACAATCGACTTTATCTCTGCATCTAGCTACGGAAATCAAACTGAAACATCTGGAAAAGTAAAACTGTTAAAAGATATCGATGTAAACATTACTGGAAAAAACGTAATTGTCGTAGAAGACATTATCGATTCTGGTTTAACACTTCACTTCCTAAAAGATCACTTCTTCATGCATAAACCAAAAGCATTGAAATTCTGTACGTTACTTGATAAGCCAGAGCGTCGTAAAGTGGATTTAAAAGCTGAATATGTTGGCTTCCAAATTCCAGACGAATTTATCGTTGGCTACGGTATCGACTGTGCGGAAAAATATCGTAACTTACCATTTATCGCTTCAGTTGTAACGGAATAATAAAATAAACTTCCATCAATTACTGATGGAAGTTTATTTTCTATCACGGTTCGTAAAAGACAAAGGGAGAGAATAAAAATGACAAAGACAAAATTTGAAAAAGTACTCCTCATCGTAAATCCAAAGGCAGGACAAGGCGATTTACATACTAACTTAGCGAAAATCGTACCACCACTTGCCACCGCTTTTCCTGACTTACACATCCTTCATACGAAACAACAAGGTGATGCAACAAACTATTGTCAGGAGTTTGCTAGTAAAGTAGATTTAATTATCGTCTTCGGTGGTGACGGAACTGTATTTGAATGTACAAACGGCTTAGCCCCTCTTGAAATTAGACCTACACTTGCAATCATTCCAGGCGGAACTTGCAACGACTTCTCTCGCACACTCGGCGTTCCACAAAACATCGCAGAAGCAGCAAAACTCATTACAAAAGGACCTGTAAAACCAATTGATGTCGCAAAAGCGAACGGACAACACTTCTTAAACTTTTGGGGCATTGGACTCGTCTCTGAAGTATCAAACAATATCGATGCTGAAGAAAAAGCAAAGCTTGGTAAAATCGGTTACTATTTAAGCACAATTCGAACTGTAAAAAACGCTGAAACATTCCCAGTAAAAATCACTTACGACGGACAAGTATACGAAGACGAAGCTGTTCTTGTTATGGTTGGAAACGGTGAATATCTTGGTGGTATCCCGTCCTTTATTCCGAACGTAAAATGTGACGACGGAACACTTGATATTTTCGTCGTAAAATCAACAGGCATTCAAGCATTTAAAGATTATATCGGGAAGAAGCTATTTGAAGACACAAACGAAAATGACATCTTCCATGTGAAAGCAAAATCCATTCATATTGAAACAGAAGAAGAAAAAGAAGTAGATACGGATGGGGAAAGTTCACTACATACACCTTGTCATATTGAACTATTACAAGGACACTTTACGATGATTTATAATCCTGCGGTTGTGTAATAAAAAAACGAGTGATATCACTCGTTTTTTCTTTTCTAATCTAGCTATGTCGTCGGATCATTTCTTGTATTTCTTTAACTCTCTCTAAAGTAATTCCATTTCTTTGTTCTATCGCTAAAGGGTGCTCGGTTGGCTCTAATTCAACATACGGTGCCATTCCAACTTCTCTTATATGTACATTCGTTTTTAAATTTAGTGTTTCTGGATAAACTGGTATTTCTACAGATAACCAGCCAAAATAAGGGTCACTATTTTCTCGTCCTCTTTCATCCGGTAATAAAACTCTTAAAACCTCTAGATTTAGCTCTATGAAAGACCTCATACTAACTGGAGAGTCTTCAATAATATTTGTGTACTCTATTCCTTGTTCAAACTTCTTTCCACTACGTATTTCTTCTATGAATTTATTATTAAAATATTAAATTACATTTCGAACAAAAAGGAGCGGAATTCCCTCTCCTAATTTTCGCATTACATTTTGGACAATATACATATCGTTCTTCTATCTTCTGTCGTTCCATCATATTTAAGGACACTATTCTCATACTACACATAATCCCAATTAAAATAAGGCTAAAAATGAGTAGCACAACTCTCCCCCTCCTCCGCTATCAATACAATTATATATCACCATAAAATAACAAAACCGATTCTCTCATCGAGAATCGGTTTTATACTTACAACCCTAACTTCGCCTTCGCTCCATCAGGAATTTTATCTGTTGTCACTTGTACTTTATCATGTAAAAACTTCCCTCTCGTAATGACATGCCAATACGAGCCTTTCGGTAATTCATCTACCTCATCAATCGTAACTTCTTTTGATTCCCCTTTTTCATTATAAGCTGTCACTTTGTATTCACGGCCTTTATTTCCGCCTAACTCTTTTCCATCATTATCAATCACTGCGTAACGATATTCTAAATCAAGAAATGGATTCATTCTATCAATCGCAGCACTCCCATTTAATAAATATGCTGCTCCTGCCACGATGATAAATACTGATGCAAGTATAAATCTTTTCATCTATATTCCGCCTTTCATTATGTTTTTCTGTAGGACGTTTTTAAGTATAGAACGTATTTCTTAATAAAAACTCGTACGGTTTCTTAACATTTTCTTAAACTAAAAGTGAAATATTAATTAACAAGATCAAAATAATATAAGGTGACTCTTTACACTATTATTAACAAAATTACACCTTTAGTGTAATTTTATACTATACAAGAAAGGAAGATGTATGATGGATAAGCAAGAATTTATTGAACTCGTCAATTCAAAATTAAAACTAATCCGTGTTGAAAACGATTTATCACAAGATAAAATGTCAGATATTATCGGTTTATCAAAGAAAACACTAGTAGAAATTGAAAAGGGTAGACGCACCCTCACATGGGCAGGCGCAGTTTGTGTCGTAACACTCTTTGAACAGAGCGATACAGTCCAGATGACCTTCGGAGATGATGTGAATGAAATTATAAAAACAATCGCTTTTACACATTACAATACGAATTTCCCGAAGACTTTAGGAGGAAAAGTATGGTGGCGACAAATAAAAGAATTAAACGGTTATCAAATACAACAAAATATTCTATCTCAACACTATAGAATTTTAGATAAAGAAGACCGTAGAATATATCATTCATTCGAATTGGATGAAATTGAAGAAAGATTTATGGAAATAGCAAAAGCCGCTCAATAAAAATATTTTATTGATACGAAACAATGAAAGGAATAAAATGATATGAAAAAAATAATTATGACAACTTTATCCCTTGGCCTATTAATGGGATTATCAACTGTTGTGTTTGCAAATACAAGTTCAAAAACTGAAGGTTACGCGGCGGAACTAACTCATTTCAAATTAACTAATCCTAATATCACAAGCTCAGAAGTCGATTCAATAATGAAGCAAAGAGAAGAATTAGATGTATTATATAAACAGCTAGATGAATTAGAACTACGTTATGGAATTCGTGTTGATAATACAAAAAATCCACATAAAGAACCGAAACACCTAGATGATTTACCAACGGCTCAGCGAGAAAAGTGCCTTCAGCTAAGTATCAAAATTTGGGATGAAGAGCTTCAGTTTTTAGATGCGCAATATAAAGCTGGTCTCATAAAAGAAGATATGTATACAGTTGAAAAGAATAATTTTAAGTCCTTTAAAGAAAAAGATTTACAAGAATTAACTCAATTAACTAAGCGCTAATTGACACTATAATCAATAAAAATCAAATAAATTTCGGAGTGTAATTCAAATGAAGAAACAGACAAATATCACTATTTTAAATACGTTAATGATTAGCATGTTAATATTAAATCTATTTATTTTCACATCACGAATGAGCTTTTTACCTTGGTATATTGAAGATGGTTGGGGATATTTAGGATTATTATTTACATCCGTTGTTTTCTTAATTAGCTTCTTTATGTCTTGGCAACTTCATAAAAATGGAGAATTAACTTCTTTACAAAAGTTCATTCCACTTGTTTCTGCCATACTTTCAATCTTTGTTCTCCTAATTCCATCAAGTGATTTTATGACTATATTAGCTAATCTGATCAATACAATTTTATTAACAATTTATATAATTGTATTTCAAACAAAGCCTAATTTAAGTAATAAGAATCTATTACATTAAAAAGAAAGGAGAGTTATTCTACAAAATAACTCTCCTTTTTATAATTATAATCTTTTACACTACTCTAGCCTTTATTCTATCTATTTACTCATCACTGTACTTCTTCTTTGCCTATACAAATAAGTACCACTCACAACAACAAGAACAATCCCGCCAAAATACATACCATACTCTATCGCGATCGCTACAATACTTTCAATATGTTGTCCAAATAAAGAACCGAGTACAAAGTAAACGAGTGTCCAAACAAATCCTGTCGTATAGGAATACAAAGCATACGTCTTAAATCGCATGTTATTCATTCCAACTAAATACGGTACGATATGTCTTACAACTGGTATGAAGTAACTTGTGACTAACGCATAATGACCATACCTCTCTACCATTTGTTGAGATTTCAAAAGATATTTCGCTTTTTTCTTTTTCATTAGCTTATCAAGTACTTTCGTACCAAATATTTTCCCTAGTATATAACCTAAAGAAAGCCCGGATACAACACCTAAATATGTTAATAAAAATGCAGGAATGATGCTTAATACCCCTAGTGAGGATACAAAACCTCCACTCATTACAATCATTTCATCTGGAATCGGCATACCGATAATCCCTAACCATAAACAGAAAAATAGTGCCCAATAACCGTATTGCTCAATGTAGGATAATAATTCATTTAATTCCATTACGCATATGCTCTCCTTAGCTCTTTTTTACAGCTAAAGACGTAAGCTGGCGGGAAATTGAGCCACACTTTTTCTAGCGCAATTTCAGGGAAGAAATGCTGTATAAACCCTTTTTTCACAAGTGAATATTGAAATGTAATAAATTCACCGTTCTCATGTATCACTTCCATTACATTGTTTAAAATACGCTTTGAAACTTCTTCCGGCAAAGAAGTAAAAGGTAATCCAGATAAAACGTAATCCATACATTCTATATTTAACTCTTCCATATACTTCTTTATATTTTCAGCTGAACCGTGTACAACAATGACGTTCTGCTCATCTTTAAATTTTCTCTTTAGCTCTTTGAAAAACACTTCATTAATTTCAATAAGAAGAAATATTGTCTCCTGCTTCTTTCTCTTCATAATTTCTTTCGTAAATACTCCTGTACCAGGCCCTAACTCTACAATGCATTTTGCTCTATTAAAATCAATTACATCTACCATTTTCTTTGCTAATATTTTCGAACTTGGCGCAATCGCACCAGTATGTTTCGGGTGTTTAATAAATTCATGTAAGAATGTTATGAGTTGCATGTAAACCTCTCCCCATTCGTTCAATAGTTTTTAACTTGTGTCTAAGTATAACTATCGTTTCTTAACAAAAATTAAGGAGATTTCTTAAGATTTTATGAAGAATAAAAAAAGCAGCTATCACTTACAGCGATAGCTACCGTGAGATAGGATTGCATTTGAACAGCCTTCAAGCCAAGTTTATCAATGGCCATTTGTTTTTTTATAAACATCCTTTTAGCCTTATAAACGAAACATTTTATATTTCTTATATTATAATTATTCCACCTTAAAAAATTTGTTTATTTGATATAATAGATGTTAAATGAAATTTTAATCGGTGGTGTTTTACAAACTACTTAAAAGGAGCAGATAGAAAATAATGAATAATTCCATCGACCTACAATACTTATGTGATCTTGTACATAGAACCTTTCATGTACCTGTTCAGTTTTTATCTACTAGCAAAAAAATTTTATATCAATCTACTTCTAATAATATTTACAGTCCCTTTTATTCTTCTAAAGAAGAACATCTTAGTGAACTTGATCAAGAGAACGCTCTTTGTAATTTTCCAATCTTCAAAGGAAATAAGTATCTTGAAAATTTCATTATAATTCATGTAACAAAACACGAACATATAAAAGGAACTATTATAA
Organism: Bacillus sp. LK2; assembly: GCF_001043575.1. NCBI lineage: Bacteria > Bacillati > Bacillota > Bacilli > Caryophanales > Bacillaceae > Bacillus > Bacillus sp. LK2. The sequence goes on along the minus strand of NZ_LDUK01000032.1, from coordinate 48,052 downwards.
TCGGTCCCACTACCTATCCAAAGGTATCAGATGAAATGGCTATCAAACTCATGGAAGATTTCAACTGTACCAAAAACATACAACAAGGGATAGATTACTATCAATTTCTACCTGAGATTAAAAAAAGTACTCTAATTGATATAAGCATTTGGTTGCATTACGTAATTTTCAATGAAAAATTAGATATAAGTATTGTTTGGGAAAAGAACAAAGTACTAGAGGACGTTTCTTATAAAATTGTAAATCCCGATTTATATATTTCAAAACGTCGTCGAAATGACCCTAAAAATTACAACATATCATTAGAACGTAATTTTTTTTCAGCAATCAAAGAAGGCGATAAAGAAAAAGTAATAAAATATGCGTATTCATTCCCACAAGAAGATGCGGCAATTTCATCAAAAGGAGACCAACTCAGAAACCAGAAAAATAATGGTATTATGGCAATTACTCTAGCTACTCGATATGCGATAGAGGGTAATCTTCCATCAGATATCGCTTTTCCACTTGGTACATTATATATCCAAACCATTGAAAAGCTAGATAACATGTACTCCGTAAATAGATTAATTGAAGATGCATTATGTACTTTTGCAGAACGCGTTAAAGAATATAGTAATCAAGCATATTCTAATTCAATAACTACATGCCTAAATCATATTCACAAACATATTTACGATGAAATATCTCTCAATGATCTTGCTAGCCTTTTAGATATTTCTCCTACTTATTTATCTAAGTTATTTAAAAAAGAAGTGGGCATCCCTTTAAGCGAATACATTCAAAGGGAAAGGGTAGAAGAGGCAAAAAAATTATTAACATTAACGACATATCCATTATCAGATATTTGTGCTTGGCTTAATTTTAATGATCAAAGTTATTTCACAAGAGTTTTCAAAAAAATCACTAGTATGACTCCTAGACAATATCGCGAAAATCATACCGTAATATAAAAGCGCTTTCTTAACACTAGGTGAGATAGGTATAATACTAGCTCACCTACATACAGAATCCATCAATTCAATTTATCCCGTCATTTGCGAGTGGTAATACCCTCACCTCAAAATTGGTCGAATTGTTACTTCCTAGGTTGGTAAATATACAATTCGATTTGATACTCTTTCTATTTTTACGTGCCTTTATTCTCCTTGATCCAAATTTTCAATATTAATCCTAATAAATTTCTATCCTCTTCAAAAAAGTACAATAATGACAAATAAATTACTATAAATAAGTTGATAAATTTGGTAATTTTTTAATGCTAAGTAAATTAACAATAAAACTAATTCCACATAATTTCTTTGTTATATAAATTTTAAAGCTAAAATATCTTCCAAAATAGGCTGCTTATACAATGTATTCAGTTCCAGAAAATAAGAAATTTAGCATTCAAATTATCGGTAATATCTATTTCTAGTAACTGTTCTTCCTAGGTCAGAAAGATACAGAAAACATAGCGTTAGGAGAATATGAAGTATGGATAGCGCAAATATATCAAAAGATAGAGACACATTGAAATTAGCTCAAATGACTATTATGTCTAGAAAGCCTGCTGGCACACACAAGTGTATTAAAGAAATACTAAACATCTCACCACAAAATGATAGAGAGAGGATTGAAGATTATCTATTACGCTCATTCATTTCAGAAAAGGAAATATTGATTACTTATTATGAAGATGGTTATTTTCCTACAAGTTACATGACTGTAATTGAAATGAATCCTGTGAAGTGTTCTGTAATATGCATAGATGCCTTTGACCATAAACATACTTTTAATTTTATTGACATAATTGATGCCCTTTGATTGTGTCAATAAAATCTAGGCTATTCCCATCAAATATAATTTATATCACTTCACTTATACCTTCTTAGCGGTCTAGTCAGAATAAGAGGCTTATGTTTCAAATCCGTATTTTTCTTAAATTTTATTTTATTCATACAAACTTATCTCTCACTGGCGCTTACTAAAACAAAAAATAACCATTCACCTAAGTAAAAAGAATTAGGTAAATGGCTATTTTTCTATTTTTTATTATCGTTTAATAAAGCAACAATCTGATAACTATCACCTATTACTTCGCACTCACAATCTTATAATAAGAGCGAACTGTTAAGAAGTAATATCCGATATAAATGACACCGTATACTCCAATACTAATTAGGAGCGGAATCATAATTTCAAATGGTAGTAAGTTGGCTAAACCTTTTAGTGCAAATAGGCTGTGTAAAATTCCGATTACTAACGGAATCGCAAAGATAAAGCTTACTTGTTTTGCAATTGCTTTTTTCATCTCTTGTTTCGTTACACCGACTTTACGAAGTACGACGTAACGCTCACGGTCAGCATTTGCTTCAGTTAATTGTTTAAAGTAAATGATAGAACCTGTTGCTAGTAAGAATACAAGTCCTAAGAACATTCCAATGAACATCATTAGGCCCGTTCCTTCAAGCCCTATGTGGAAGCCAGTGTAGAAGTCTCTAAATGGTGGTACCATTTCTGATTCACCAGCTGGCATCACTTTTGTTAATTTTTCTGTTAATACTTTACTGTTTCTTTCATCTTTTACATCAATATTTTTTACAACGCGTGTTCCAAATGCTTGCTTCGCTTGTTCGTACATTTCATCTGAAACGACAACAACTAGTTCACCTAAGTTCGTAATTGCAGTATTATTTACACCTTGAATCGTTAATGTCTTCGTTTCATTTCCAATTTGGAAGACCGCTTTATTTCCTTTATATTGAGGGCTAAATTCATATCCTTCAATATAAGAACTATCATAGATAAATGCTTCGCCAGTGGCTACATTTACTGTTTCTGCATCGATTTTTTTAGCAAGTTTATTAAATTCTGACTGAGACATAAACTGATATTTCTCTGAGATTCTGTAGTTCATATTAAAAATGAAATCAACTTTATCTCCTTCAAACTTCCCTTTTACGGGAACCATCTCAATTTCAAATTGATCTTTTACAGGGTGATTTGCTTTCTCTTCGGCAAAAATCGCATTTACTTTCTTATCTAGCTCTGCATCTTTTTTCTCATAAGAATAACTGTACGGCGCAACTGCTTTTGATTGCGTAAATGTGTTGTAATACATCGTAACTGACGTACCAACCGCTGTTAATGTCACCGCACTTAAAATAGAAATTGTCGCAAGTGACTTTGCATTTCCTTTAATACGATATAGTAACTGTGACGTTGTTACCATATTCATCCCGTTATAAAACGATGATTTATTATTTCTTGCACGTTTCAATACAAATACTGTAAAGAACATAAATAATAAGTACGTACCTAATACTGTCGCAAGTAAAATATAAAGTGCGACTACCATAAAATCTGCATACTTAAGTGCCTTCATATACATTAATGCTAAGAAATAACCTGAACCAATTAAGAAAACTGAAATTAATGCCATAATGACTGATCCTTTTGGCATTGCTTCTCCTTCACGTTCTGCACGGAAAAGTTCGATTAACTTAAATCGGTAAATTAAACGGTACCCTTGAAGTGATGTATACAATATAATCACAAAGAAAATAATTGCTGTATCAACAATTGCAGCCATCGGTACTTCAAAATGAACATTTAAATTTAATCCCATCATACTTACTAGTAGTTCAAGGAATAGTTTTGAAAGGACGCTACCAATCGCAATCCCGATAATTAAAGACATTAATCCCATTAACATATTTTCATAAAACAGCATTTTACCAATCTGTCTTTTACGAATACCTAATAAGGAATATAATCCAACTTCTTTTTTACGCTTCCGTGTAAAGAATCCGTTTGAATATATAATAAACACTGCTACGAAAATAATAAGCATGACACTCGAAACTTGGAATGCCCCGCTAATTTTTTTAGAACCTTCTGCGGCTTTTTCCATTTGCGAATTGTACTGCAGTGCTTTAAATGTAAAGTAAATTACAATACTAAAAATCATAGATGCAAAATATACAAAGTAGTCTTTAAAGTTCCGCTGTATGTTGCGGAGGGCAATGCTAGATAAGGTCATCAGCCATACCTCCAGAAATGGAAGACATTACGTCAACGACTTTTTGGAAGAACTGTTTACGTGTTGATTCACCACGATGCAATTCTTTATATAACTCACCATCTTTAATGAAAATAACTCGTTTACAATAACTTGCCGCAAACGCATCGTGCGTTACCATTAAGATTGTAGAGTTATCATATTCATTTAACGACTTCATACTTTCTAATAAATCTGTCGCTGATTTAGAATCAAGCGCTCCAGTCGGCTCGTCCCCAAAGATCATACTAGGATTTGTAACGATCGCACGTGATGCCGCGCAGCGCTGCTTCTGTCCACCAGATACTTGATATGGGAACTGACTTAAAATATGATCAATACCGAACTTCTTCGAGATTTCAAGAACGCGGCGATCAATCTCACTCGCTTTCACCTTTGATAACGCAAGAGGTAACGCAATATTCTCTTTCACCGTTAACGTATCTAATAAGTTATAATCTTGGAAAATGAATCCTAAATGATCACGGCGAAATAACGCTAACTTATCATCGTTCATCTTCACGATATCTTTTCCATCAATTAAAATTTCACCGTTCGTCGCATTATCAATTGTAGAAAGAACATTTAGTAGAGTCGTCTTACCCGAACCAGAAGGTCCCATAATTCCAACGAACTCACCTTCTTTTACTTGTAAGTTAATACCTTTTAACGCTGCAAATTTATTACCACCTGTGTCATACACTTTTTCAATATTTTTTGCCTCTAACACTGTTTTCATCTCGACATCCCTCATTTCTTCTATTCTCTATTTTCAACTATATACACTCTCTACTCTTGCCACTATCGATGTTTCTTACACAAACATGACAGTTATGTAAGGCACATAAGTAAAGAGATAAAAATTTTACCTAATGAACGAAAGTACTTTGTTACTATAACATTGGGATATCATTCCATCCATTCATTCTCCTTACAGGAACATTACATTTTTGTAAGGTTAAAAATGCCCCTACAAAGTTGTGCATGAAATGTCGGATGGAGCTTTTTCGTTCCTGCTATTCTATTTACAAAGGAGGTCATGTAATGGATTCACTTAAAAATATGAATGCGGCAATGCAATATATTGAAGACAACCTTACACACGAAATTGATTTTAAGGAAGTCGCAAGAATAGCTTTCTGCTCCGAATATCATTTCAAAAGAATGTTTTCTTTTCTAGCTGGCATATCACTATCGGAATATATTCGCTGTCGACGTCTTACTCTTGCGGCCTTTGAACTAAAAGATAGCGATGTAAAAGTCATCGATGTCGCTATAAAATATGGATACAACTCACCAGATTCTTTTTCACGTGCATTTCAAAATTTGCACGGAATAACGCCATCAGAAGCTCGAAATACTAGCCATTCTTTGAAAGCTTATTCACCAATGACCTTCCAGCTATCGATTAAAGGAGGAAAAGAAATGAACTATCGAATTGAAGACAAAGGTCCATTTCGAATCATTGGTATACAAAAACGAGTACCGATTGTTTTTACTGGTGTAAATGAAGAAATTGCTTCTATGTGGAAAAGTTTAAATCCAGAGTCTATTCAAACGTTAAAAATGCTTTCAAATGTAGAACCAAGTGGAATCATTAGTGCCTCTACTAACTTTTCTGAAGGAAGAATGGAGGAAAAAGGCGAGCTTGACCACTATATTGGAGTAGCTAGCGTGGAAGATTGTCCAAAGCAATTCAAACAACTTGAAGTTGCTGCTTCAACGTGGGCTATATTTGAAGCTGTCGGTCCATTTCCTGATGCATTGCAAAATGTATGGGGACGTATTTATTCTGAATGGTTCCCTTCTTCAAACTATGAACTAGCCGAAGGGCCGGAAATATTGTGGAATGAACAGAAAGATACATCTTCTCCAAACTTTAAAAGTGAAATTTGGATACCGGTTTTGAAGAAGTGATAAAAAATAAAGCTGCTTTTCCATGAAAGGAAAGCAGCTTTTATTTACATTTTTAGTTCTTTTTTATAAATACTATATGACTTTATCGTTGATACGAGAATGCATATTAATATGATTCCAATCCCTACAAAGATATTGAATGGATCTGGCAGTAACGCTCCCGCATATATACAAAGTGCTCCTATCACAAATACCTTCGAAGCAAATCTATGTGTTTTTCTCCAAACTACAGGATTTTCTAATGTCCAGTCCATTCGAATACCTACTAAACCGTTCGGCTTCGTTTGTTGCATGTAATTACCCAGTACAAGAAACAACGTTCCAAGTCCGAAATTAAAGGCGATTGAGCCTGAAGCAATATAATTAGATGCAGCTAAGAGCGCAAATATATTACATCCGAACCCTATAAAAAGAATGGCATAGTTAATTGCAGAGAGGACTTTAGCTTGCTGTTTATACTTACCTTTCGTTACATCAATATACCCCATAGCTAGCCATATCAAATATAGCAACACCATACTACCTATTGAAAATGAACTCGCCTCTACTTTAGAAAAATATCCATCTACTATTCCTGCCGCATTATAATGGCGCGGAATTTGTTCCGGTAAATTCGGCCATACAATATACCATCCAATTGCAATTGCAACAATTAAACTCCATGGTAATACGTGTCTTTTCATCCTCTCTCCCCCATAAATTTTTTATTAAGCCCCTATCTCTTTCTTATAAGCAACATAGGAATATCCCATCGTTAGTACTACTGCCCCAATAATAATTCCAACTATTAAGAAAGATTTCCATGCTGCTGGTGCAAAAATACTTAAAATCATAATAACTCCTAATACAACAAACACCTTTCCACTAAAACGGTGCGTTTTTCTCCACACTTCTTCGTTACTTAATGTCCACGGTGTTTTTATACCTACAAAGTAATTTGGTTTGCACTGTGGTAAATAGTTTCCCATGACTATAAATAAAAGACCAACAATAATATACGGTGTACTATTCATCGGAATTTCGTAACCTAATCCTACTCCAATTACAAGCATATTTACTAAAAATAATACTACTAGTACGCTATAATTCATTATCGTATAACTTTTAGAAAATTTATCGTAGTTCTTTTTCTTAGGATCAATCTTTGGGGTAATTGTTAATAAAATATAAACAAAAATCATAATTCCAAATGTCAACAGCATTGCATTAAACCTTGAAGCAAAGCCATTCACACCTTCAGTTCCCCAATGAATTGCCATAGTATCCGGTAAATTCGGCCATGCATATGCCCAAGCTAGACCAGTTATAAGAATCAATATAATTGCAAAAATATGCTTTTTCATTCGCTCTCCTCCACAAGTGTATATTGTCTATTAAGCTCCTATTTCTTTCTTATAAACAACATATGAATACACCGTCGTACCAACAACCAATACAGCAACAACACTTAACAAACTAATCATTTTCCACATTCCTGGTAGAAAGGCCGAGAACATGATTACAATACCGCCAATCATCATAATCTTTGATCCTAACCTATGTGTTTTTCTCCACACTTCTTCACTACTTAACGTCCAAGGTGTTTTAATTCCCATGAAGAAATTTGGTTTGCATTGCTGCATATAATTGCCGAGTACAATAAAAAGAATACCAATCATTATGTTCATAACGATTCCAATTGGAATGTTGTATCCTAAAGCATTTGCTAGTGTCATCATATTAAGGGCAAATAAGAAAAATAAGATGGCGCCATTTATCATTGCAAATGCTTTAGGAAATTTTTTATAATTCTCGTACTTCGGATCTATCTTAGGCAATAAAGTCAATAATGCATATATGAACCCCATAATCGCTACATCAAAAATCATCATTCCCATTTTTGACATATGCCCGTCTACCTCACCAGCAATATTCCAATGACTCGGAACCTCTCCCGGTAAATAAGGCCATGCAATGCACCATACAATAATCGTTAAAGCAATTAACAATAACGGAAATATATGCTTCCTCATTTCCCCTCTGCCCCCTTATTCGTAAACGTAAACACCCAAGTTAATAAATCTTGAAATACAGTTGTGTTTAAAGAATACACAACGAATTGCCCTCTCTTTTCATCTTGAATAAGTTCAGCATTTTTAAGCGCACTTAAATGATGTGAAATACTCGGTTTAGTCATATTGAAATGTTCAGCGATCTCACCAGCGGTTAAATCACCTTCTTTTAATAAATCTAAAATTTTTCGCCTTGTTGGGTCTGCTAATGCTTTAAATGCTTGATTCAATGTCTTTCTTCCTTTCAATAATTAGACATTTAGATATTTATCTAAATGTTAAAATGATTTCAGTTAATTGTCAATTATATATAAGGCCCTTTTTACTTTTTCCACTTTTGACCTATACTGTTTACTAGCTTATATTTCAACATAATGAAAAGACTTGAAACACATGATACACTATAGCTACAATTGTTTTTTAGGAGGAATATACATATGTATAAAATTTTAATCGTTGAAGACGATCCAAATATTTCAACATTACTACAATCTCACATTCAAAAATATGGCTATGATGCTGTTGTTGCGGAGAACTTCGATGATATTATGGAATCGTTTAACGCAGTGAAGCCACATCTTGTTTTACTTGATGTAAATTTACCGAAATTCGATGGATTCTACTGGTGCCGTCAAATTCGTCATGAATCGACTTGTCCAATTATTTTCATTTCGGCACGTGCAGGTGAAATGGAACAAATTATGGCGATTGAAAGCGGTGCGGATGATTACATTACGAAGCCGTTCCACTACGACGTTGTAATGGCAAAAATTAAAGGGCAATTACGTCGTATTTACGGTGATTATGCACCAAATATTTCTGAGCGTATCGTTGAAGTAGAAGGGCTAAAATTATTCCCTGAGCGTCCAGAAATTCATTTTGGATCTGAACAAGTTCTTTTAACAAAGAAAGAAGCTATTTTAGCAGAAATGCTATTATCTAAATTCCCACGTACAGCAAGTCGCGAAGATTTACTAGCCGCTCTTTGGGATGATGAAAGCTTCGTTGAGGAAAATACATTAAACGTAAACATCACGCGTCTTCGTAAAAAGTTCAATGAGCTTGGTATTGAAAATGCTATTGAAACAGTACGTGGACTTGGGTATCGTTTTAACGCAACTTGGAGTGAATAAGCATGAAGCTATTTTTACGTGATCATTTTGCATTTTTTCTACTATATGTATTAAACTTCGGAATTATTTTCGTTCTCTATGATGCAGTAGATGGATTTCAAAATAATAAGTTTTACTTCATCGTTTTAAGCCTATACTTATTTATCTGTTTCCTCGCTTATCGTTACGTTCGTAACCGTAGAATGTATCACAGATTAAGTGAACCACCAGAAAAAATGGAAGATGCGTTTATTGAAAGAGCGACTGCTCCTATGCCCCACAGTGTAAACGAGCTCGTTCGTACGCAATATCGTCTATTCCAAAAAGACTTACAAGCATTCGAAGTAAAACAGCAAGAGCACCAATTATTTATTAACCATTGGGTACATCAAATGAAAACGCCTGTTTCTGTCATGCAACTTATGGTACTTGAAATGGAAGATGAACATTTAATCCCGAAATTTAAAAAAGAGTTAGAACGACTAAATCAAGGACTCGATATGGCTTTATACATGGCGAGATTAAATAATTTCCATGAAGACTTCCACGTTGAGACGATTTCATTAAAAGATACTGTAACAAAAAATATTAACGGATTAAAAGAGCTATTCATTCGAAATGGCGTCTTCCCCGTTTTAGAAGTTCATTCAGATTTAAAGGTTGCTTCTGATGCGAAATGGCTAAAGTTCATCATTTATCAGTTAATGACAAATGCCGTTCGCTATTCTGGTGAACGCGGAAAGAAAGTTTTCTTATCAGCTTATCGAAATGGAAAAGATATTATTTTGGAAGTTCGTGACGAAGGCGTCGGTATTCCGCAAGAAGATGTTCGAAGAGTGTTTGAACCATTTTACACTGGAAAAAATGGTCGTACATTCGGAGAATCTACTGGTATGGGACTTTATATCGTAAGTAAAATTTGTGATTATTTAGGTCATTCCGTGAAACTAGACTCTGAAGTTGGTAAAGGAACGACGATTAAAATCATCTTCCACAACGCTGCAAATAATCAAGCAGAAAATACAGAGAAGGTGACCGAAGCATGATCATAACATATGCTAGCAAAATGTATGAGAACTTACTCTCATACATTTTTTGCAATGAAACTACATATTTGCCCTCTAAACGGAGGTACATATTATGACGTTTTGGCAATTTGCATTTAAAAATGTAACGCGTAACTCAAGAGCTTACTTTGCCTACTTTTTAAGCAGTTCCTTTTCAATTGCAGTTTTCTTTTCATTTGCTGTTTATTTATTTCACCCGAAATTGCAAAATTTCAGCATGATCTCTGAGATTTCAGGCTTAATGATTTTTTCAGAAGTTGTCATTGTACTGTTCTCTTTCTTCTTTTTACTATATTCAATCGGATCGTTTTTAAAAGTTCGTAAAAAACAATTTGGTATTTTAACCGTTTTAGGTATATCGAAAAAGCAATTACATCGTCTCGTTTTTACGGAAAATATGTTAATTGGTATTTTATCTATCTTTTTCGGCATGCAGTTTGGGCTTGTCTTTTCGCAATTTTTCTTATTAGTAACAGCGAAACTTACGCACGTACCAGGGATATATTTATATTGGCCTACAAATGCTTTCATTTTAACGACAATTGTTTTCCTTGGTCTTTTTATCGTTGTATCTGCATTCACACCGATGCTCGTTCGAACAAAAAAATCGGTACATCTTTTAAAAGCAAATGGCGGGAAACAAAAAGAACGAAAGCCATCCATACTCATTTCTCTATTTGGTGCTGTATGTTTATTAGGTGGCTACGCTTTAGCGAGCAAACCAATATATTTCGTATCATTAAGCCCGCAAATAGGGATGGTTTATATGCTTTCCAGTATTTTTGTCATTCCGGCACTCGTTTCAATCGGAACGTATTTCTTCTTTTCACAAATTAGTTTCTTGCTCATTCATATTTTGAAAAAGAGACGAAAATTTTATATGAAGCGTATTAATATGCTTTGGATTTCTGATTTAGCTAGCCGCATTCGATCAAATATTAATATGCTTTTCGTTGTAGCAATGCTATCTACGATTGCTTTTACGATGATTACTTTTTTATATGGATTCGGGAAGTTTATGAAACTTGATGTTGAACGAAATTCACCATTCGCATTTTCTTATTTCTCATATGATGCGAATCCTTTTACTTCCCCGCACTTAAATTGGCTAGAAAAACAATTACAAGATGGGAAATTTTCTTACGATAAAATTAAAGTAGATTTATATGCTACACCTGTAAAAGCTGAAAACGGTATAGAAACTTATGATGACACGTATGCCATAAAGCAAAGTGACTATAATAAGCTCGCTACTTCATTACAATTAAAACAACTATTTATGAATGATAATGAAACATATATATTATCTGGAACAGCATATTTCCCATTGTTTAGTGCATTCGATCAAAATTACACAAGCACACACATTACACTCGCTAACACAAATAATAAGCTACAAGTAAAAGGATTTGAGATAAATAATGCGCTTCCAGCTACTTTTGCGTACGAAACGTTAGTATTATCTGATTCTGCCGTTAACAATTTACAAAATAACACGAGACATATAACAGCCTATAATTACAACGTGGAAAACTGGGAAAATACATATGCTATTGCTGATGAGTTTGTAAAACGAGCTGATAAAGACCGTGCCAGTATCGAGCACGAAGGAGCTCTCATTCGTATTTTCGAAGCCAGCAACTCCCTATATAGAATCAAATCTGGAAGTGCTTCCTACTTCCTCATTGGTACGTTCCTTGGGATTATTTTCTTTATTGGTGCTGGTAGTGTATTGTACTTCCGAATGTATACAGATTTAACAAACGAGCAAGAGAAGTATGTAACGATTACGAAGATCGGCTTAACAGAATCCGAAATGAAGCGTTCAGCGACCATTCAACTCGGAATTTTATTTTTCGTTCCATACATTATGGCTTCTATTCATACGATGTTTGCGACAAAGATGTTGCAAGATGTAATTAATTTATCATTGTTCGCTGAAATTACAGTTGTGCTTGTAATTTTTGGAACGATTGAGATTATCTTTTTCCTATTAATTCGATCATTCTATATGCAAAAGTTATCGCAACATATTAAGTTTTAAATAATAAAAAGGTAAGCTTTATGAAAGGAGTATGAAGGAACCTCTCCCCATACTCCTTTCACGTTAACTCTATTAGGAGGTCTAGGTGAATGACATTTTGGCAATTTGCCTTTAAAAACGTAACGCGGAACGCCAGAGCTTATTTCGCCTATTTTGTAAGCAGTGCGTTTTCCATCGCAATTTTTTTCTCATTTGCAGTTTATTTATTTCATCCGAAATTGCATATGACAGACGTTAATTATGCTCTTAACATATTAATGACGATTTCAGAAGTTGTCATTGTATTCTTTTCATTTTTCTTTTTACTATATTCGATCGGGACATTTTTGAAGGTACGAAAAAAGCAATTTGGAATTTTAACAGTACTTGGCATATCTCCAAAGCAGTTAAAAAGGCTCGTATTTATAGAAAACATGCTAATTGGTGCCCTTTCCATATTTTTCGGCATTCAACTCGGACTTGTCTTCTCACAGTTTTTTCTATTAATTACCGCCAAAGTTACACATGTACCTGGTCTATATTTATATTGGCCTACAAGTGCTATTATTTTAACGACAATAATCTTTCTCGGACTCTTTATTCTCGTATCGTCCTTTACACCGATGCTGATCCGTACGAGAAAAGCTGTACGACTTTTAAAAGAAGGTAAACAACATAAAGAAAGAAAAGCATCCGTACTCATCTCTCTATTTGGTACGATATGTTTAATATCTGGATATGTATTAGCAGCAAATCCGCTCTACTTTATATCACTCGGAGATATAGTTGGGATTTTGTACGCCACCACTAGTATATTTGTCATTCCATCACTTATTGCAGCTGGGACATATTTTTTCTTTTCACAAATTAGCTTCTTACTCATTCGCATATTAAAGACGCGAAGAAAGTTTTATATGAAACGTATTAATATGCTCTGGATTTCTGATTTAGCAACGCGAATTCGGACAAACATTAACATGCTCTTTATAGTAGCGATGCTATCGACGCTCGCTTTTACAATGATTACATTCTTATATGGGTTTGGGAAATTCACAAAGTTTGATGAAATAAGGCAAAACCCTTTCCCTTTTACTTATTTATCACATACTGAAAATACGTTAGCTGATGAACATTTAAATTGGTTAGAACAAAAATTCAATGAAGAGCAATTTACTTATGAGAAATTTAAAACGGATATATATGAAGTTTCATCAGGAGAAGAAGTTCCACATCTCTATTATGCAATTAAACAAAGTGATTATAATATACTTGCTAAAGCATTAAATTGGGAAACGCTCACCGTAAGTAATAATGAGTCTTATATCCTTATTAAAGATATAGATGATCAATTCATTGGAACAATTTTTGATCAAGAAAAGAAAAATACTCTTACACTTACTCAAAACTCTTTACCGCTACAAGTAAAAGAATATAAAAGTTATAACCCTTTCCCAAATAGCCTAATATCCCAATTACTCGTACTATCTGATGAAAATGTAGAAGCCTTATCAACCGTTTCAAAACAGATGAGTGTATATAGCTTTAAAGTTAAGGATTGGGAAAAAGCGCATAACATCGGTTCAGCATTTACAACAAAAATTAAAAAAGATAATGAAGCTATCCAAGCAGAACATCCACCGTTCCATGCAAGTGAAGCGAGCGACTCTCTATACAAGACAAAACTAAATGCCGCTTCGTTCTTCTTAATTGGCACTTTCCTTGGTGTAATTTTCTTTATCGGAGCTGGCAGTGTTCTTTACTTCCGTATGTATACAGATTTAACAAATGAGCAAGAAAAGTATATAACTGTTACAAAAATTGGTTTAACAGAAACTGAGATGAAACAGTCCGCAACAATTCAACTTGCGATTCTTTTCTTTGTTCCTTACATTATGGCATCCATCCATACGATGTTTGCGACAAAGATGTTGCAAGAAATATTAAATCTATCATTATTCGCTGAGATTACGGTTGTACTTGTAATCTTTGGAACGGTTGAAATTCTCTTTTTCCTTTTAATTCGTTCCTTTTATATGCAAAAATTATCACAACATATTAAGTTTTAAAGAATAGAAAGGTGATCATTATGGAAGAAGTATTACACATTAAAAACGTCTCAAAAGTGTATGAGGGAAAAGTCCCTCATACTGCCTTGAAAAATATAAATTTACACGTAGATAAGGGTGAATTCGTTGCGATTATGGGACCATCTGGAAGTGGAAAATCTACATTTTTAAACGTGATTTCCACCATCGATTCACCTACTTCTGGAGAAGTCATTATTAATGGAAAACAACCACATACATTCCGTAGAGAAAAGTTAGCTATTTTCCGTCGCCAAGAATTAGGATTTGTTTTCCAAAACTTTAACCTACTAGATACGTTAACAATCGGCGAAAATATCGTATTACCTTTAACGCTAGATAATGTTCCTTTGAAAGAAATGGACGAAAAACTCGATATCATTTCAAAAAAACTTGGAATTGATCACATTTTAAATAAACGTATTTTTGAAGTTTCTGGAGGACAAGCACAGCGTACTGCAGTAGCACGTGCCGTAATTCATCATCCGTCACTTCTACTTGCGGATGAACCGACGGGGAACTTAGATTCGAAAGCTGCTATTGATGTAATGGAGCTATTTACGAAGTTAAATAAAGAAGAAAATGCGACCATTTTAATGGTTACGCACGATCCGTTTGCAGCTAGTTATTGTAACCGTGTTATTTTCATTAAAGATGGTGAGCTTTACAATGAGCTGCACCGCGGATTATATCGCGAGAAATTTTATCAAGAAATATTAGATGTTCTAGCACTATTAGGAGGAAGACGTGGATGACATTTTGGCAATTTGCATTTAAAAATGTCTCTCGTAATTCCAGAGCCTATTTTGCTTATTTTATAAGCAGTGCATTTTCAATAATGGTTTTCTTTTCATTCGCTGTTTATATGTATCACCCGCGCCTGCAAAATATACAGAGCTATCAAGAACGCGATCCTCTAATGAACTTAGCTAGTACAGCTCAGTTTATTATCGTCATGTTCTCGTTCTTCTTTCTCCTTTATTCACTTGGGACATTTTTAAATGTAAGGAAACAACAATTCGGGGTATTAACCGTTCTTGGTATATCAAGAAAACAATTAAAACGACTGTTGTTTACTGAAAATATGATAATTGGAATACTAGCTATTTTTGTTGGTATTCAAGGCGGACTTGTGTTCTCTAACTTTTTCTTACTAGTGACTTCTAAATTGACCGGTGCGAAAGGCCTCTATTTATATTGGCCTACGCAGGCAATTATCGTTACAACAGTAATTTTTATCATTTTATTTTTCATCGTTTCTACGTTTACACCGATGTTCATTCGTACTCGTAAAACAACTCGGCTAATTAAAGATAATACAAAAGTAAAAAAAGAAAAAAGACCGTCGATACTCATTTCATTATTCGCGTTAACTTGTTTAGGACTATGCTATTATATCGCCGGTTATCCACAAGGCTATGTAACAGAAGAAAATGTACAAAATGGCTCTGTATTCTTTATTATGTTATCTATTTTGCCGCTCGTAGTAGTCGGGACGTATTTATTCTTTTCACAAACATTTCTTCTCTTTATCTTTATTTTAAAAAAGCGCAGAAAGTTTTATATGAAGCAAATAAATATGTTATGGATTTCAGATTTAGTTGCTCGTACTCGTAGCAATATTAATGTACTCTTTATCGTTTCTATGTTATCTGCACTTGCATTTACAATTATTATCGGGTTATTTGCTGCTAATAATAGTACGAAAGCATCGGTACTAGAACGATATCCAATACCATTCACCTATACGTCAGAAGGTGATAATACATTTGAACAAAAGCATATTACTACTATTGAAACTGAACTTACAAATGCTAATTTTCAATATAAAAAATATAAGTTTACCGTTTTAAAAGATACAGCTTTAAAAGAGTCAATTGCCATCATGAAAATGAGTGATTATAACGCATTAGCTAAACAACTAAATAGGCCAGAAATCACTCTCGATTCTACACAAGTTTATAGTATTTCTCGCTATTCGCCAGAATTATTAAATCTCGTGTCAAACCCATTTGCGAAGCAGGACACTATTACACTTGACTCTAATAAAAAGGAATTTCATATTAAAGGCTTTATTAATAAAGGAATCGAACCATCCTTTGCATTACCTCATTTAATCGTTATGCAAGATAGTGTGATTGAAAATATGATTCCTCATATTGAAACAATTACAGTTTATAACTACTTCGTGGAAAATTGGGAAAATGCAATTGTCCCAACAAAAAATATATTAAAAAGCTTAGATCATGATGCAAACAACTTGTTTGAAGCACATAAGGATGAAGAAGGTTTTATCAAACCGTTTTATATTCATACAGCTACGGATGAACTCGTTCACAGTAAAGAAAATGCAGTTGCCCAATTCTTCATTTGGACGTTTCTCGGTATTATTTTCTTTATCGGAGCAGCTAGTGTTTTATATTTCCGTATGTACAATGATTTAACGAGTGAAAAACAAAAATATATTACGATTACAAAGCTTGGATTGACAGAAACTGAAATGTTTCGCTCTGCAACGATTCAGTTAGGAATTTTATTTTTCGTACCTTATATCGTTGCTGGTATTCATACAATATTTGCAATCCAATTTTTACAAGCTATGTTTTCTTTCTCTTTACGAAAAGAGTTATTAATCGTACTCACTTTATTCGGGATTATCGAGATTATTTTCTTCTTCTTAATCCGTTCTCTTTACATTAATAAATTATCACAGCATGTTAAAATATGAATAAAATAGCCTTGTGCAGTATGCACAAGGCTATTTTCAATAGTTTTTAAATAATTAGCAGCCATATCCACCAAAGCCGCCATAGCCACAAGAACCGCCGTAACCGCCACCGTAGCCACCATAAC
The DNA here is from genome assembly GCF_001043575.1 of Bacillus sp. LK2. NCBI lineage: Bacteria > Bacillati > Bacillota > Bacilli > Caryophanales > Bacillaceae > Bacillus > Bacillus sp. LK2. Next base: position 30,903 of record NZ_LDUK01000032.1, on the reverse strand, counting down.
CGCATCCGCCGAAGCAGCTAGCACCGATAATGATTAATAAAATAAACAATACGATTAGAAGCGCAAAGCCGCCTCCGTGGCCACGTCTGCGGTCGCAATCATCATGTCTGTGTTCACAATTTTCGCCCATTATTCTATTCCTCCTTTAGTATCATTCATAACAAGTTCTTCTTGTTCTAAATGAGGGGATTCCATTTATATTATGTTTTCAGGGCAAATCGGAAGCTTGCCCTTCTTAAAAATGGGCTTGTTTCATGAAAAGGGCTGCAAAAGAAAAAGAAGATATCTTTAATTATGTACCTTCTTTCTTTTAGTAAATATGTTCAGTTAAAGTGACAATTAATAAGTATGTATCCATATCCAATCCCCCTTGATACGGATTATTTTCATAAAAAAAAGAGGGAGTATTCTCCTCCCTCTTCACTTCCTACAAATCATAATTAACTACATAGTGCTGCATTTCCGTATTGTAGTAGCCCTCACTATATTCAATATATGATGAAAGGCTGTTCAAAAACGGAACAGCCTTTTTCTCTATTCCTGAACCGTCACAATAACCCCATCCATATTGTTCCCCGAAATTTCATACTGCTTATTCACCGGAACATTCACGTTCATACGATCTGAAACTTTATAATAAGAAACCGTATATTTCTTACCTTCAACATCGGTTGAAATTTCTTTTCTCTCTTTTAGGAAGTCTAAATATTCTTCTAATGTAATTTTCTTTTTTTGCATAATGGCACTATGAGGTAAACCGACATAACGGATATGCCACGGCTCATATTGAATGCCAGTAATGTTACTTTTATTTTTCGGGTAACGTAAAACAAATCCATATTTCCATACGTTTTCTTCAATCCATTTTCCTTCAGGAGCTTTCTCCATTTTCTTTTGAGTAGACCCAACGTCCAGTGATAACCCTAAATTATGTTCACTATATCCTGCTGGGAGTGCATAATCAGATCCCATTTCTTTATATAATTTACTTTGTTCTGTAAAATCTCGATACCCGCTATTCATTAAGAAATGCTGTACTCCATCTTTTCCAGCTGCATCGACAACGTTCAAAAACTTTTTCACAACATCCTTTGATAAGCGAAGATTTCTATCAAATATCACATAACCTCTCACTAACTCACTATTGTGATTTACATTTATAATATCAGACCTAATGCTATCTTTTTTAACGGGGTAATCTTTATTAACTAATAATAGATCCCCTTTATAAATTTCTTCTTCTGTAATCTCTATCTTTTCAGTATTCGCAGCTTTTACCTTATTATCTTTTTCTGCAATTTTAACATCGACCTCCTTTTGAAATAATGGTGATATATAAAAGCCTACACAGACTGTACATAATATAAAAAGAGAAATAAATACCCACTTTTTCATTTCTAGTTCCTCCTTGACCTAACATACGTATAGGATAGAAAAAACTATTAAAATAAAAAGTGGGGTAAAGTTTAAATTTTTATTAAATTTCCAAATTATCCTCTTTTGGTAATCTCACTTCAAATATTGTTCTAATTACATTACTTTCAGCAGAGATTGTCCCATTATGCTGCTCAACAATATTTTTTGCAATAAATAAACCAAGACCTGTGCCGCCCTGTTGCTCCGATCTAGCCTTATCCCCTGTATAAAACATATCAAAAAGATACGGCAAATCTTCTTCTGGAATACTATCTCCATAATTAATAATTTGTACAACTACCTCTTCACGATCAATATATCCGTTCACATCAACAAACTTTCCATCGTATCCATAGCGAATCGCATTTGTTAAAAGGTTTTCAAATACTCGGGCTAATAATTTCCCATCACCGTTAATAGGTAAATGGGGAGCAATATTCAATCTCGCTTCTAAATCCTTTTTTTCTAATAACGGATATAATTCTTCATCTAACTGTATGAGTAATTCACTTATATCAATTGGTCTTTTCTCAAGCTGCAACATACCATAATTCATTCTCGTGATTTCAAATAATTCATCAATTAAGCTTTCCAGCCTTTCGGATTTCGTAAAAGCAATTGTGGAAAAATGTTTAATTTGTTCCTTCGTCAAATTCTCATCTTTAAGAATTAAATCTAAATAACCTAAAACAGATGTTAACGGTGTTCTTAAATCATGAGCTAAGTTAACAATTAGCTGGTCTTTACTACTTTCCGCAAAATCTCCTCGTTCAACCGCTTCTTTTAACTTTTCACTCGCTACATTAATTTCACGTGCAATATATCCAAACTCATCATTTGATGAAACCCCAACTTGATTTGTGAAATCACCGTTCGCAAGATGATGAATCCCATTAGAAATCTCATCAAAATATTTTAAATACGGTCTAGTAAGAAAGAAGAAAAACATAATGGACAGAGGAATAAATATAATTAAAAAGAAATTAATATCTCCAATTTGTCTTATAACTGAGCGAAATTGAGCTAAAGGATCCTCATAACGAACTACTAATTTATAATAGAGCCGTAATCCTTCATAAATTAAATACGTTACGCCAGCTGCTAATACCATACTTAACGCAAATAACATAACCATCTTTGAGCGAAAGCTTCTCATCTTTTTAGCCATTGAAAGTATACCCTACTCCCCACACTGTTTTTATTAATTTATTCTTTCTTTTATCTTCCCCAAGCTTTTTCCGCAAAGTACGGATGTGCACCATTACTGTATTTCCCCCTTCATAATAGCCTTCTGCCCATACTTGCTGAAAAATATTTTCCACACTGTACACTTTCTTCGGATGACTCGCTAATAAATATAAAATATCAAATTCTTTTGGCGTTAACTCAATTTGTTCTCCGTACACATTAACCGTTCTTTGTTCAGAATCAATAACAACTCCGCCGACCTCTAAAGCCGATTTATTCTCCACTACTCTCGGTTGATTTAACGTAAGAAATCGGCGCAATTGTGCATTTACACGCGCGACTAATTCAATCGGTGTAAAAGGTTTCGTCATATAATCATCTGCACCTAGTACAAGACCTGTCACTTTATCAAAATCAGATGTTTTCGCACTTAAGAAAATGATTGGCATATGATGTTTCGCACGAATTTGACGTGTCACTTCATAACCGTCCATTTTCGGCATCATAATATCTAAAACCACTAAGTCGATTGGCTGATTTTGAATAACATGCATCGCCTCTTCTCCATCAACTGCTTTAACGACGTGGTAACCTTCTTTTTCTAAATGTATCGCAATTAAATCAGCAATTTCCGCCTCATCATCAGCTATTAAAATTGAAATGCGCTTCATTTTTGTCCCCTACCTCATTCCGTTTTTATACGCTCGATTGTAAACTAGTCTATCCAATTTGTACAATAAGAAAAGGCTACCTGTGAGAGTAACCTTTTCTTGATTCTGTTGAAGAAGTAACGCATCGCATATTAGTGAACGAAATTATATATCGGCGATTTCCCAAATATATCGACTTACCGACAATTAACGACAAAATTATCACGCTATTGGCGGGCAGCCCAATTGATGAAGGCTGATAATCAGTGGGGATGCCCCCACACTGATTATTACCTCTCAAACAGTATCCGTTGCTTCGTGATCTTTTCTAACCTCTCGCGGTCTACTTCATACTCACGTTCAATACTTTGCGGTACAATCACTTTCCCGCCCTCTAGCATCACTTCCGGTGAAATAATATCCTTCTCCCAATGTCTACTAGAAGCAGATATATCTCCTGGAATCGTAAAGTTTGGTAACGAAGCTAGGGCAACGTTTTGCGCTCGCGAAATCCCCATCTCTACCATACCGCCGCACCAAACTGGTATATTATGTTCCATGCAATAATTATGGATTTGAACTGATTCTGTTAATCCGCCCACTCGTCCCGGCTTAATATTGACGATACGACAACTGCCAAGTGTAATGGCAACGCGCGCATCCTCTAAACTATGGATGCTTTCATCTAAACAAATCGGTGTTTCAATTTTCTTTTGTAATTCAGCATGATCAAGAAAATCATAATCTGCTAGTGGTTGTTCAATCATCATAAGTTGGAATTCATCTAATCTTTTGAGCTTGTCAATATCCGCTAATGTGTACGCTGAGTTTGCATCAGCCATTAATGGAATGCTCGGAAACTCTTTACGAATTTCTTTAAGCAATTCGTAATCATGTTCCGGCTTTATTTTCAATTTAAAGCGCTCATATCCTTCTTCCGCATACTTCTCGATTTGCTTTAACATAGTCGGAATCGTATTTATCCCAATAACAACACCGACTTCAATTTCAGACCTAGTTCCACCAAGTAATGTCGCTAAAGAACTCTTTTGACGTTTCGCATATAAGTCCCAAATGGCTCCTTCAATTCCCGCCTTTGCCATCCGGTTTCTCTTTATATGCTGGAACAAAGACGGTATTTCATTCGGATGAGAAATTTCAGCTTTCAATAAATCAGGTAATAGAAAGTCTTGAAGTACATGCAGCGCTGTCTTCACCGTTTCTTCCGTATACCACGGTTCAGAAAATGCAACGACTTCACCAAAACCAACGTATCCATCTGTGTCTTCTAATTCAATTACGATACTCTCACGCTTTTCGTAAGTTCCGTAACTTGCGGAAAATGGGATTACGAGTGGCATTTCCGTTATATAAAGTGTCGCTTTTTTGATCTCCACTTACATCTCCTCCACTAATTGTCTTAACTCTCGTCTTAACAATTTCTTCGAAGCATTTCTTGGTAATTCCTCTAGGAAATACACTTTCTTTGGTACTTTATATTTCGCTAATTTCCCCTCACAAAAATGGATAATCGCCTCTTCTGTTACCTCACCAGTTTTCACGATAAAAACAGCTGGCACTTGCCCCCACTTTTCATCTTCCATACCAACAACACCCACCTCCGCTACCACCGGATGGGAAAGCAATACTTCTTCAATTTGAGCTGGATAAATATTTTCCCCACCAGAAATAATTAAATCACTGCGGCGATCTAATACATATAAAAAACCTTCTTCATCCAAATAACCGAGGTCACCAGTACGAAGCCAGCCATTTTGAATTGTCTCGCGCGTCGCATCTTCACGGTTAAAGTAGCCACCTGTTACGTTCGGCCCTTTTACCACAATTTCGCCCTCAGTGTGAGGTGGTACTACTACTCCTTCTTTCTCAATACGAAGCTGACACTGGAATAGAGGTTTTCCAGCTGATCCTACTTTCGTTAACATATAATCTGCTGATAACGTACAAATTTGCGAAGACGTTTCTGTCATACCGTACGTTTGATAAACCGGAATTCCCTTTTCCACACACGTTTCTAATAACGGTTTCGGCGCAGGTCCCCCGCCTAATAACATACATCGTAAAGAAGATGGATATGTTTCATCTCCAAGTCTATCTAATAAATCTGTTAGCATTTTAGAAACGACAGAAATAATCGTAACGCCTCTCGTTTGAAGTGCTTCATGAATGAAGTTAGCATCATATTTCGGAACAAGTAAAATACGCATACCGTACATAATATTTTTCATTAAAAGAGATAACCCACCAACATGGAACATTGGCATACAAGCTAACCAACAATCATCTTCACGAAGTCCTAAATTAAGTGAAGAACCAACTGCACTTGCCCAATGATTACCGTACGTTAAAATAACGCCTTTCGGTTTTCCTGTCGTCCCTGACGTATAAATAATTGTCATCGCTTCTTCTAAAGAGAATTCTTCTTGTATAGATGCTTCCGCCTTTGGTCCATTCATCACTTCAGCAAATGAATATACCGGAACATTTTCCGTCTCAAACTCTTGATCCGTCACTAAACAAACAACTTCAGCATCGTCCATTTGCCAAAGTAGCTCTTCTCTTGAAAGACGCGCATTTAAAAGCACAGCTACTGCACCTACATAAGATAAGGCGTGAATAACTGTAATCATCTCCATACCATTTTTCATCAGAACAGCCACCTTTTGCGCCCGCTTCACTCCTACATGCGAAAGGTGTTCACAAACAGATACTACTTCTTCATGTAACTGCACGAAGGTAACCTTCTCCTCTTCAATTTCAATTGCAGTGCGATCAGGTGTTAAAAATGCGCGTTGCATTAACCAATTCGGCATCGTCTCCATTATTCATTCTCCTTTCATGAAAGAAAGAGACTTGATATGAAATCAAGTCTCTTAATTGTTTTGTTTCCGCTTTTGATCTTATCCAGCTGCGCCTCCTAGCTCCTTCCGTCTAAGAACCTTCCGCACGAGAAAGTAAAAAACACTTTCTGTGCGAAAGAACCTTAGCCGACGGGGCTAAACAGTCGGCTCCGCTTTTAATTTCATCCAGCTACAGCAGCTAGAATGTTCGGTGGCTTCGCTTCTTCCTACGAGGCAAAAAGCGCCTCTTTGTCAGAAGCTCCATCCCCCTCACATTCTGAGCGAGCCGCTTCCGCTTTTGATCAAGGGAAACGAGGGAATTGACCGAAGTCCGGGCTGCGTTTTTCTTTGAACGCGTCGCGGCCTTCTTTTGCTTCGTCAGTTGTGTAGTACAATAACGTTGCGTCTCCAGCTAGTTGTTGAATACCAGCTAAACCGTCTGTGTCTGCGTTGAATGCAGCTTTTAAGAAACGAAGTGCCATTGGGCTGTTTGCTAAAATTTCTTGTGCCCATTGTACTGTTTCTGCTTCAAGTTCTTCTAATGGTACAACTGTGTTTACTAAGCCCATATCAAGCGCTTCTTGTGCGTTGTATTGACGGCATAGGTACCAAATTTCACGAGCTTTCTTATGGCCTACCATACGAGCTAAATAACCAGCTCCGTATCCACCATCAAAGCTACCTACTTTAGGACCTGTTTGTCCGAATACAGCGTTGTCTGCAGCGATTGTTAAGTCACATACGATATGAAGTACGTGTCCACCACCGATTGCATAACCTGCTACCATTGCGATAACTGGTTTAGGGATTGCGCGAATTAGACGTTGTAAGTCTAATACGTTTAAACGTGGGATTTGGTCGTCACCTACATATCCACCATGACCGCGAACCTTTTGGTCGCCGCCAGAACAGAATGCACGTCCACCTTCACCTGTTAAAATGATAACGCCAACATTTGCATCATCACGAGCTTGTGCAAAAGCATCGATTAACTCCATTACCGTTTTAGGACGGAATGCGTTATGTACTTCAGGGCGGTTAATCGAAATCTTTGCGATACCATTGTATGTTGAATAAATAATATCTTCGTAATTGCCTTCTTTTACCCATTCAATAGCCATTACTATTACCTCCTTTTATATTTCTGATCTCCTCTATAAGTGCAACTTCCTTCTTGCTGAAAAAAGCATCACTGCATAGTTTTTAGAAATCCCTTTACTATTGTATCAAACTTTTCCGGTTGTTCCACATGAATTGCATGGCCAGCACCATCAATTTTGACAAATTTCGCGTGTGGGATGCATTTTCCGATGTTTTTTAATAGGCGAAAGAACTTTTCATCGCTTTCTCCATTCAGTAAAAGGACAGGCATTTTTAGGTTTTGTAGCTCGTTCCACCATGAAGGCTGAGCTCCTGTTCCCATGCCGCGAAGACTATTTGCAAGTCCTTTTGGATTGTTAGCAAGTCGTTCTTTCCGCACATCTTCTTTTACGTTTTGTGATAAACGTTTTTGCGTTTCAAACAGCGGAATATTTTCCCACATCGATACAAAACTTTCGATGCCTTCTTGTTCAATTTTATCGGCAAGTCGTTCATCTTTTTCCCGGCGTTCTTTTCGCTCCTCTGCACTTTTGAGCCCAGCTGTACAGTTTTCTAAAAGAAGAGAACGCACATATTCCGGATATAAGCACGCCATCGTAATCGCAAGTCTACCGCCCATTGAATAGCCAAGTATATGTGCTTTTTCAATATGAAGATGATCCAGTAGTTCTTTCATTTGCAGTGCCACATTTTGAATGTCATACTGCGTCACATCTTCAGGACTTTCCGTTTGTCCGTGTCCAACAATATCTACTAGAATGACTTGAAACTGCTCGCTCCAAGAAGGAATAAAGGAACGCCACGTTTCCATGCTTCCCGTAAAACCATGAAGAAGTAGAAGTGGTTCCCCGCTTCCTACTACCCCATATTCATACGTCACACCTTGCAACGTTACTTTCATTTTGATTCACCTTGCAGAGATGTAGTAATAACGTCCATTGTTTTTGCCCATAATTCACGATGTAATTTCAAGTTTTCTTCGCGATTCGTACAAATTTCTACAACGTGTAATCCTTTTGTCGTCGTTCCCTTTTGTACTTCTTCTCGGAAGTTTTCCCACCCGTTTACACGACTAAATGAACCATCATACATTTTGACAACATGTTCATAATTAAGCCCAATTGGTGTTCCAAATAATGATTCGAAATGCTCCTTTTTCTCATATTGTGGTAAGAATGAGAAAATACCTCCACCATCATTATTTACAACAACAATCGTTATATTTAACTCATGTAATTTTGCGGCTAATAGTCCGTTTAAATCGTGATAAAATGATAAATCGCCGATTACTAATACGAGCGGATCACAAATAATGCTCGCTCCTAATGCTGTCGAAATGATTCCATCAATACCATTTACACCACGGTTCGCCATTACTTGAATGTTTTTATCCGATGTGAAGAAAAATGAATCTGTATCGCGAATTGGCATACTATTACTTGCAAATAACGTTGCCCCTTCTGGTAATACGCGTACAATATCCGTAATTACTTTCCCTTCAAATGCAGTTTCATATGTTTCCATCTCACGAAGCGTTTCCTTCGTTTTCTCGTTTATATGTTTCCACATTCCGAACCAATCATTCTTTTTCATAACTGGCATTTTCTCTATTAATGCTTTACAAAAATCGTTATCGCTTGCACATACTACTTCAGTCGCAACAAGAGCTGGATCTCTCCACTGCCCTGATTCATCTACAACGATATGAACCGCTGTCGTTTGTTTCTTTATGAACTGAGTTAACGCTTTAGAAACAGGCATACCGCCGAAGCGAATAATCACATCTGGCTTCCATGATTCTTTTAACAATTCATTTCGTAAAAATGTATCGTAACAATCAATAACCATCGTTTTATCATGATGCCCGCTACGAATATTAGAAAGTGGATCTGCTAAAATTGGATACCCTGTTTTCTCAGCAAGTTTCGTAACAACCGCTGTAATTTCTGGATGACTATCATCTCCACAAACAATAAGCCCCTTTTCCATATTTGAAAGGCGCCCTACAAGAGAATTCACATATTCACTCGGCATCGTCACATTCCCTTGCTGAACTACTCCTGTATATTCACCACGACCTTTATCCCATAAGTTTTCTAATGAGAAATCTGGGATTAGCGGCTCGCGAAGCGGAAAATTAAGATGAACAGGTCGTTGCGGTGCTAGGAGTGCGCTTGCTATAGCACGCTGAGTCGTCATACGAGCGTAATGATACATCGTTTCGCTCGCCTCCGGAAGTGCCATCTCCATAAATTGCTTTACAAAAGTACCATATAAATTAAATTGATTCATCGCCTGTGGTGCACCCACATCTCTTAATTCATGTGGTCTATCCGCTGTTAATACGATAAGCGGCACTCGTGAATGAAAAGCTTCACATACAGCTGGATAATAGTTCGCTGCTGCCGTTCCTGACGTACATAATAGTGCAACAGGACGTTTTTTTGCTTTCGCAATACCGAGCGCAAAAAATCCCGCTGATCTTTCGTCTACATGTAAATATGTTTTCATTCCTTCATGTTGTTCCATTAGTAAGGCAATCGGCGTTGACCGTGAGCCTGGACTAATGACAACATCACATACATTTAGACGCGTCAGTTCATCCACGAACGCGCCTAAATAATATGATAATGCTTCTATATGATTGTTCATTTCATTAATTCCTCCAAAGCACCAAGCATCGGTCTAAACTTCAAACTTGTTTCTTCATATTCAAGCTGCGCTACTGAATCAATTACAATACCACAGCCGGCAAATAAGGATGCTTTCTCGCCATTTAATAATCCACAACGCAACGCAACCGCAAATTCACCATTTCCTTCATCATCTATCCAGCCAATTGGTGCACCATACAATCCTCTATCTAAAAGCTCTACATCACGGATTAACTTCAACGCCTCATGACGAGGTGTACCACCAAGAGCTGGCGTTGGGTGCAATTCTTCTACCATCGTTAAAAGACTTGAGTCACCTTTTGCTTCCACAGGTGTATATAAATGGATTAAGTTTTTCGTCGTTAATAAGCCTGGGCTCTCCGGAATATTAACAGATTCGCAATGCTCGCTTAGTACACCTCGAATCATGTTAACTACATAGCCGTGTTCTGCCAAATTCTTTTCATCATGAAGAAGCGTCTCACCATTTTGTTTACTTTCTTCTATAGAACTACCATGACCAATTGAACCAGCAAGGCACATTGATGTAAACTTCTCGCCTTCTTTTCGAATCAATCGCTCAGGTGTGGCCCCTAAGAAGCATGCTCCTTTATAATCAAAAGAAAATACGTAACAATCCGGTTGCCCAATGCGAAGCGCTTCTAAAACAAGAGAGGAATCAATATGCTGATCCATCGTTAATTTTAGCTCCCTTGCTAATACAACCTTCTGCACGTTCCCTTGCTTCATCTCATCTTGCACTTTTCCAATCGCATTCATCCAGCCCTTCGGATCAACTTCTACGTTAGAAGTAACTGTTAGTTGTTCTCCTTCTAGTGCACATTTACTCTCTTGTAAAATTCTCTCTTCTAAAGAAATAATTTCGTTATAAAGAGTTTCTGCACAATCTTTAGCTGAAACAAACTTATTAATCGTTAACCACGCTTTTTCATTTTTTACAGTTAATAAAAATGCTGGTAGTAAAAATGTTGTATCTTTAAATTCCTTCCAAAGATCCGTTTTCTCTTTTTCTTGGTCAAATGAAAATCCGCCAAATAAAAGAGGTCCTGTTCCAAATTCGTATCCTTCTCTTTGAACAATCGCTTTTTCCTGCAATTGATGCCACTCATCACGAGCACTTTGAAAGCGTTCGTGAGAAGAATTTGCTATAGTGAAAACAGAGCCAATTCCAGCCAATATTACATGCTGAGCTGGGTCTGCAAAATAACATCTATTTTCGAATGCAATCCTTTTTCCTGCTGCATAAAACAGAAGTGGATCCACCCAATCTATTTGTTTTACAAAACTAACCAATGTTTTTTCATCAGTCGCACGCTTAATAGCTGTAACAAGAACTTCTTGTAAGCCTTTTTGTTTCGTTTGAATCACAATTGTCTCCCCCCTATGGGCGAAAAATAGTCATAATTACGCTTGATTTTAAGATACACCTCAAAGGAAAGGCCTGTCAACGTTTAGCATTTCTGAGAAATTCACCTTCTCTTCCTAGAAAATAAACGTTGACACTAAATGATGCTTTTTCTACACTTAATTGTGTACAATATGTGACCAAGGAGGATTCAACATGGAAATGAACGTCGAAACGAATTCCTCTCCTACGGCGCCAAAGCCAAGTAAACAAACAGGCTGGCGCATTTGGTGGAGTTTATTACGTCCCCATACATTAACAGCAGCTTTCGTTCCCGTTTTCATCGGAACAGCTTATGCAATGCAGGTCGGAGGTATAAATCAAATACATCTTCCTCTATTCTTTATGATGCTTCTTGCTTGCCTTCTCATTCAAGCAGCAACGAACATGTTTAATGAATACTTTGATTATAAAAGAGGATTAGATCATGAAGGTTCAGTTGGAATTGGCGGCGCTATCGTCCGCGATGGCATTAAACCAAAAACCGTGCTTAACTTAGCATTCGGATTTTTTGGTATCGCAATACTATTAGGTGTTTATATTTGTATGAACTCTAGCTGGTGGCTTGCCGCGATCGGTCTTGTTTGTATGGCCGTTGCTTACCTTTACACGGGTGGCCCAATTCCAATTGCATATACACCATTTGGAGAGCTAACAGCAGGATTATTTATGGGTGTCATTATTATCGGTATTTCATTCTTTATCCAAACAGGAGCAGTAACATCAGAAGTAGTTTTACTATCTATTCCAAGCTCCATTTTAATCGGTGCAATTTTACTATCTAACAACATCCGTGATTTAGATGGTGATAAAGAAAATGGTCGTAAAACATTGGCGATTCTCGTTGGACGCGAAAGAGCAGTTGGTGTTCTTGCTTCTATGTTCATCGTTTCCTACATTTGGACAATTGCTTTAATTATCGTTAACATCGTATCACCATGGATGCTTATCGTATTCTTAAGTGCACCAAAAGCATTTAAAGCGACAAAGGGCTTTATCGGCAAAAGCATTCCAATGGAAATGGTACCTGCTATGATTGCAACAGCAAAAACAAACACAATCTTCGGTCTCCTAATGGGAATCGGATTATTACTTGGATATTTCCTATAAGAAAGAGCTGCTTAGGCGGCTCCTTTTTCATATATCAGCGATTTTTCTAATATATCGACCGCAACTCCAAATATATCGGCGATTTTTCAGTTATATCGACCTCTCGCCAAATCACGGCACTGAAATTCATCTCATAATTCCGCTCGCCAACGCTCATACTACATAAAGAAACTGAATTGTAGGAGGGTGGACGACTATGTTAACTCCACAACAAATAAATCAATTTAAATCCATTTTAGAAAAACAACAGCAAGAAGTTGAACAAACAATACAAACCCATGAGAATACAGACCGCGCTTCTGAACGTGATTCAGTGGGAGAATTATCTGCTTATGACAACCATCCTGGTGATATGGCTACAGAATTGTACGAACGTGAGAAAGATTTCGGTCTCATCGAATTTTGGCATAAACAGTTAGAAGATACGAAACATGCCCTGCAAAAAATTGAAGCTGGTACGTACGGAATTTGTGAAGTATCTGGTGAAGAAATTCCGTTCGAAAGATTAGAAGCAATGCCGACTGCTACAACGTGTATTCAGCACACTACAAATAAATTAGATATGAGGGCGCGCCCAGTTGAAGAAGAAGTGTTGGCTCCTTCGTTTCACAAACACGACGAAGATCGCTCTGTTGAATACGATGCTGAAGATGCATGGCAAGATGTTGCAAACTACGGGACGTCAGAAACACCGTCTGATTTAGAAAGACAGGATTCAAAAAACTTTAATGGAATGTACGTAAATAGTGAAGAGAATGTTGGCTATGTAGAGGATTTCGAAAACTTTATCGGAACAGATATGTATGGAAAAAACCCGCAAGTTTTCGCAACAGAGGAACATGAAGAATATGAACAAATGCTTGATGACTTTGAAGAACGCACCTTTAAAGGTGAATTATCTTCAGATGAGTCTGGTTCTAAAGCATAAAAAAAGCATTCCGAAGTTCGGAATGCTTTCTTTTCGCTAGCTAATTAGTTTTTTGTAACGTTAGCTGCTTGTGGTCCGCGGTTGCCTTCAACGATTTCGAAAGAAACTTCTTGACCTTCTTCTAAAGTTTTGAAGCCTTCGCCTTGGATTGCTGAGAAATGTACGAATACGTCTTCTCCGCCTTCAACTTCGATGAAGCCAAAACCTTTTTCGCCGTTAAACCATTTAACTTTACCTGTTTGCATGTCATGTACCTCCTAAATAAAAATGAAACTATGAATCCACATGAAAAGGTGGATATAAAGGACATGAATGTATAACAAGCTTACAGCCTTTAATTCAACGTGCTTTATTTCCGTACCACATTATGTAGCTCAATAGTGACTTCACTATATCACGCTCAATCCAATACGTCAAATGAGAACACTTTCATCCCATCGTTTTTTATAATCCTAGTATAACCTTAAGTTTTCATTCTATTTGTATTCAAAAATTAACAAAAATACAGTATTCTAATTCCTTTGATTTCTATACAATATAATTACTACATATTATGAGGTGAAAAAATGCAAGCACATGAAATCGAGTATAAATTATATGGCGATGATATGCAGTTCGTTGAAATTGAATTAGACCCAGAAGAAAGCGTTATCGCTGAAGCCGGTGCAATGATGATGATGGAAGATCATATCGAAATGGAAACGATCTTCGGTGATGGTTCCGGACCATCTGGCGGTTTATTCGGCAAATTAATGGGCGCTGGTAAACGTCTCGTTACAGGTGAAAGTATGTTTATGACTGTATTTACAAATACAGGACACGGCAAACGACACGTATCATTCGCCGCTCCTTATCCTGGAAAAATTATTCCTGTTGATTTAACAGAATATCAAGGAAAAGTAGTCTGCCAAAAAGATGCATTTCTTTGTGCGGCAAAAGGTGTTTCGATTGGAATCGAGTTTACAAAAAAAATAGGCACTGGCTTCTTCGGTGGTGAAGGTTTCATCATGCAAAAACTTGAAGGTGATGGACTCGCTTTCATGCACGCAGGCGGAACAGTATATAAGCGTGAATTAAAACCTGGTGAAAAACTTCGCATTGATACAGGTTGTCTCGTTGCAATGACAAAAGACGTTAACTATGATGTTGAATTCGTTGGAAAAGTAAAAACAGCTCTATTTGGCGGCGAAGGTTTATTCTTCGCAACGTTAGAAGGGCCTGGAACGGTTTGGATCCAGTCCTTAACACTTAGCCGCTTAGCAGCACGCCTTACAAGCCCAGCAGCTCAAAACAGCGGTGAAGGCAGCGTTTTAGGCGGACTTGGTCGCTTGTTAGATGGAAAAGAGTAAAAAGTAGCGCCCTTATAGGGCGCTTTTTACTTAGGTGGACTATACAAACCATTTTGAATCATATAATATTCCATCACTTCATTAAGCCATACCTCTTCTTCCTCTGTATAAGGAGAGGGCATCATCTTATTATATTGTTCTTCTACATCCTCTATTTTTTTACTTAAAGAATACATCGTCCCTTCTCCGACATACTTAAGAGTTGCCTTCATATGCTGATCGACAAGGTTTTGGACTTCTGGATCATCAACCGGTTTTCCAAAAGAATGAATCAAGTCCCTCACTCATATATTGAACTATACCTTTTCTTAAGGAGGGCTTGCTTGATGCGTACTCCTTTATCCTTTGATAAAGATACTGCCATATTGTTAGCATCCTGCTGCGGTCTAACATATGAACAATATAAACACAACGGGATTTTTGAAATACCTGATGGATTCCAATATGTACAAGGCTTTCAAGGAAAAGCGATTCAAACGACGGATTGGTTTGGGTTCATATTAGAATCTGAGGATACGATTATTGTAGCCTTTAGGGGCACACAAACAGATACAGATTGGATTATCGATTCACTCGTCAACCAAAGGCCATACCCCTATGCTTTAAATAGCGGAAATGTCCATAATGGCTTTCTTTCAATTTATGAATCTTGCCGGGATTCCATTATGGATATGCTCGTATCGTTACCAGCCCATAAGAAACTTCTTGCAACAGGCCATAGCTTAGGGGGAGCACTCGCTACATTACACATACTAGATGCACGTATAAATACTGCCTTCGCACAATACGGTCTTTATACATTTGCCTCTCCAAAAGTTGGAGATATTGCCTTTCGAAATTATTATAAATTGCAAGTAGCTAGTAGCTTTCGCTTTGTCAATTTATTCGATGTCGTTCCTCTTCTCCCTCCGCGACATGTCCATTTTAATGAACAAGATTGGGAATATGCACACGTTCATCACAACATGACATTTACGAAGAACACAAAATCTATTGCGAATAATCATTCCATTACAACATACAAAACATGTCTGACTTCTCATTTTTAAACAGTAAACAATTGGAAAATAAACATTTGTAGACTATAATAATATATGAATTTACTTTCGGATGAGGGGACCTTACATGCTAAAATTTTTCTTTGCACTTTTTCTCATGATAATTTTTTCGTTTACAGGTTTCTTTACATTTTCATACTTTGCGACAGAGGAATATGGCGGAACAGGTATAATTTATACCGCTATCTCATTTCTTTCTTAAGCAAAAAAAGTAAAACGAGCTTAATCTCATTAAGCTCGTTTTACTTTTCTAAGTAATCGTATTCCTGTTTTAAAAGTGAATATATTTTAGAATCACTATACGTATTATTAATTTTTACACTCTGCCTCAATGTACCTTCATATGACATTTTTAATTTTTGCATCACGCGTTCAGAAGCTACATTTTTCACATCACATCTTCCTTCAATGCGGTTCAAACTTAGCTCCTGAAAGCCAACTTCAATAAGTTTCTCTAAAGCTTCCACAATAAATCCTTTTCCCCAATATACTGGGCTAATTACAGCTCCAATCGATGCACTATTATGTGGCATGAGCCATATTCCACACGTTCCAATTACCTTTTGTTTATCATTCAGCATAATAGACCATATAAGAGCCTTACCTTCTCTTATCGTTACAAGCATATTTTCTAATAAACTATGAGTCTCCTCTTTCGTTTTATGCACTTCCCGAGGTACATATATAGCCGCTTCGGAATCCGAATACACTTCAAACAAATCATCTACATGCGAATGTTGTACCTGCGTTAATATTAATCTTTCACTTTCCAAATTAGATTGCTCATACATATATCCCATTCACCACGTTTTAACATAATGAATGAGGATGTCCCCGTTTTGGAACACCCTCTTCTGATTCATAACTTGCTTCCATTGTAAACTTTTGTCGGTAAATCGATATAGCTTAAAAATCGCTGATATATTTGGAGTTGCGGTCGATATATTCGAAGAATCACCGATATAATTTCATGCATTATCGTACCGTTCCAAATATGGCAATCTATTTAAAATAGCTTTACCGTATTACCAATACCCCAAATTTCATTGCTGTACTGCAAAATTGTTCGATCACTTGCAAAATGCCCAGATTGTGCAATATTTAAAATCGACATTTCTAACCATTTCGTCCTATTTTCATAGGCTCTACCGACAGCTTCTTGTCTTTCAGCATATGGACTAAAATCTCGAAGAACGAAGTATTCATCATTTTGAATAACGAGGGAATCGTAAATTGCTTCAAATTCAGCCCCAGCATGTGCAAAGAAACCATTCGTTAACTGATCTACTACTTTTTTAATGTGCATATTGTGGTGATAATAGTCACCTGCACGATATCCACCATTTTGATAGTAATGAAGCACCTCTTCCGCTGTTAAGCCGAAAATGAAACAGGCTTCATCACCGACCCGGTCTTTTATTTCAATATTAGCCCCGTCTAACGTTCCGAGTGTAATTGCACCATTCATCATGAATTTCATATTCCCTGTTCCTGATGCTTCCTTACTTGCAGTTGAGATTTGTTCGCTCACATCCGCTGCCGGGAATATATCTTCCGCTAAAGAAACTCGGTAGTTTTCTAGAAAGATAACTTTCATATATTGACTTACGTATGGATCATTATTTACTTTTCTTGCAAGTTCATTTATTAATTTAATAATTTTCTTCGCATAATAATAGCCAGGTGATGCTTTCGCTCCAAAAATAAAAGTGCGCGGGTAAAATGAAAAACTAGTATCCTCTTTTAAACGGTTATACAAGTATAAAATATGAAGAACATTTAATAATTGTCGTTTATAGGCATGTAACCTTTTCACTTGCACATCAAAAATAGAATTTGGATCAATATGAATCCCCATTTTATTTTGAATGCGCTCCGCTAAAATGACCTTACGCTCTTGTTTTACCCCTGCAAGCTTTTCTTGAAAACTAGCATCTTGATGAAAAGCTTGTAACGCTTGCAGTTTAATTGGCTGCTTCTTCCACTCTTCTCCAATCGCCTCCGAAATAAGATTCGTCAGCTGCGGATTCGCCTTCATTAGCCAGCGCCTATGAGCAATTCCATTCGTTTTATTATTAAACTTATCTGGATAAAATTCATAAAACAATCGCATTTCACGCTGCTTTAAAATTTCCGTATGAATTTTCGCTACACCATTTACACTATGACTTCCGACAATTGCCAAATGAGCCATTTTCACAAGGTCATGCGCAATAATTGCCATGTTCTCAATGCGATTCCAATCGTATGAATAACGTTCCCAAAGCTCACGACAGAAACGTTCATTAATCTCTTCAATAATCATATAAATTCTCGGTAATAACGGTTTAAAAATGTGAATTGGCCATTTCTCAAGCGCTTCTGATAACGTCGTATGATTCGTATAGGAAATCGTCTGCGTTGTGATGTTCCAAGCTTCTTCCCATGCTAGTTTTTCCTCATCTAATAAAATACGCATAAGTTCCGGAATAGCTAGAACTGGATGTGTATCGTTAATATGAATCGCAATTTTTTCATGTAACTGACGAAGACTACCATGTCGCTCCCTATGCATACGAACGATGTTTTGCAAACTTGCTGATACGAGGAAATACTGTTGTTTCAAACGAAGTATTTTCCCCTCATCATGCGTATCATCTGGATATAAAAACTCCGATACTGCCTCTGTTTCACGCTTATATTTCAAAATATCTTTACAATTTTGCGGGAAAGGAACTGGCTCTGCATTCCAAAGTCTAAGCGTATTTACAGTACTCGTTTCATAGCCTACAACTGGAACGTCGTATGGTACTGCCATAATAACTTCTGCGTTTGTATGCCGGAACTCTAAACGTCCATCAATTTCTAGTGGTTCAACGTTTCCAAAATAACTTACTTCTACAGCTTGATCATACCTTCTTACTTCCCAAACGTTTTCATGAAGAAGCCACTGTTCTGGAAATTCCACTTGGTAGCCATCAACAATTTTTTGATCAAACAAGCCATGTTTATAACGAATACCACAGCCATGTCCTGGCAAGTTTAAAGAAGCGAGCGAGTCGAGGAAACAGGCTGCTAAACGTCCAAGTCCACCATTACCAAGGCCAGCATCTGCTTCAATCTCTTCTAACTCTTGCAAAGAAATTCCAAGTTCAGAAAGTCCCTTTTCACACACATCTCGAATTCCTAAATTTAACATGTTACTTCCAAGCAAACGCCCAAGTAAAAACTCAATGGATAAGTAATACATTTGCTTTTGATCTCCAGACCGATAACTTTCATTCGTTGCAATCCATTGGCTATTCATATACTCACGAACCATATGACCAAGCGTATTATACTGATCACGAGTTGTAGAATCTTTGAAACTTTTCCCATACATCGTCTCTAGTTTTTCTAGAAAAGCTGATTTAAAACATTCAACATGAGTAAACATTTTTTCACCACCTAAATGTTATTCCATGAGACTCTTATACAATTCCTTATATGCAAGAGCTGATTTTCTCCAGCTATAGTCCTCAGTCATCGCTTGCTTTACAAGTTGCTCCCATACCGGTTTATCTTGATAAAACTCAATTGCACGAAGAATCGTATGTAACATGTCATGTGCATTAAAATTCGTAAAGCTGAAGCCATTCCCAGCTCCAGTTTCTTCATCGTAAGAATGTACAGTATCATTTAGTCCGCCTGTTTCTCTTACAATTGGAATTGTGCCATATGCTAGTGCAATAAGTTGTCCAAGTCCACACGGTTCAAAAAGCGATGGCATTAAAAACAAATCACTTCCCGCATACACTTGATGCGCAAGCTCCTCATTAAATCCAATATACACCTTCACCTTCTCAGGATACTCATATGCCATCCATTCAAAGAACTGCTCGTATTCTGAATCACCCGATCCTAAAATAATACATTGTACATCTTCTTCCATTATTTCACGGAATACAGTACGTACTAAATCCAGACCTTTTTGCTTCGTTAACCTTGTTACCATTGAAATAATTGGTGTATCTTCTTTTTCTGGTAAACCAAAATAACGCTGCAATGCGCGTTTATTTTCATTCTTCTCGTATAATGAATCCGCACTATACTGAGCTGTAATATACGAATCCGTTTCTGGATTATATACGCTCGTATCAATTCCATTTACAATGCCGCTAAGCTTATCATTATATTTTCGAAGTAATCCATCTAACTTCTCACCGAAAAACTCATATTGAATTTCTTCTTTATATGTCGGGCTAACCGCTGTAATTTTGTCAGATGCGATAATACCGCCTTTCATAAAGTTCACATTTCCATAAAACTCCAGCTGTTCACTATGAAAATATTCATGGCCAAGCTCTAACAAGTCATACATCACTTCAGGAGGAAATACTCCTTGGAACTGCAAGTTATGAATCGTATATACCGTTTTAATACGCTCATATAACGGGTTATCTTGATACTTTTCACGAAGTAAGAAATTAACCATAGCCGTATGCCAATCATGGCTATGAAGAACGTCCACTTCAAAATCAAGATGCGGAATACACTCTAAAACTGCTTTTGAGAAATAAGAAAAACGCTCCCCATCATCATAATGACCGTACAGGGAATCTCTCTTAAAATAATATTCATTATCTATTAAGTAATACGTAATCCCGTCTTGTTCGCCTTTTAAAATTCCGCAGTATTGATTTCTCCACCCAAGAGGAATGTTAATTACTTTATGAAGCGTACATCCATCTCTTAATTTTTGCGGAATAAGACTATAATTTGGAAGTATAATGCGAACATCCACACCTAATTTTTTCAGCTCTTTTGGGAGCGCACCCGCTACATCAGCTAATCCTCCCGATTTCACAAACGGTACACATTCTGATACTGCAAATAAAATATTCACTTGTTGTCCCACTGCACGAAAAGCTTATACAACTTCTCTTGCAGCTTCCTCCCTTCGAGTTTTCATTTAAATTAAAACTTTAATCAGTGGAGGATAAGCCCCCACTGATTCTTCAAGAATAACTATTAATCGTACTGTTTTGAACGCTTCCTTTTTCTACAACATACGGCTCATCAGCATTTCCTTTTAGTACGACACCGTCACCAATTTTCACGTCTTTATCAATAATAACACCGTCTATTATACAATTATCTCCAATTTGGCTCTTTTGCATAATAATGCTATTACGAACAATTGAACCTTTTCCAATTTTAACAGAACGGGAAACCACACTATTTTCTACTTCCCCTTCAATAATACTGCCGTTTGCAATCATTGTATTTTTCACGACTGCACCCTTTAAGTAACGAGTTGGCGGCTCATCTTTTACTTTCGTAAAGATCGGTGCTTCTTTCTTAAATAATTGCTTCCAAATAACAGGTTGCAAAATTTCTAAGCTATGTTTATAGTAACTTTCAATCGAGTCAATAATAGCTACATATCCTGTATGCTCATACGTAGCAATATGCAGTGATTTTCCCCGCTTTTCTCTCACTACATCGAATAAACTATATTGCTCCACATCTTTATATGTCTCAAATAAATCTAACAACAATTGTTTCTTTAACACGTATGTTTGAAGCGAAACCCCTTCATGGCAAACTTCTGTAATATCAGCTGCCGTATGTATATGTCGCTCTAACACCGCTTGAAAATTTAATGCTGTTACGAGATGGCTATTCGTAATAACAACGTACTCTTCTCTGCTTCTTAGAAAATAATCAATATGTCTTCTAAAATGCGCAAAAGACCCAAACTCATCTTGGTCACATTGGCAATTTGGCGGGAATAAAAACAGTCCGTCTCTTTTTCTATCTAAATCCCACTGTTTTCCTGAACCGACATGGTCCATTAGCGAACGGTTTTTATGACTTGTAAAAACTGCCACACTATGAATATTAGAATTCACCATATTTGAAAGCATGAAATCAATGAGTCGATAACGGCCCCCAAACGGTAACGCCGCTAGTGAACGATGCCCTGTTACTTTCTTTAAGGAAGGAAAACTTCCCGTTGCATTAATAATTCCTAACATTTTTTCTCCCATTCATTTCATCCCCCTTTTCTATTTCCCTTCAGCAATTAGTACTACATCGTCAACATTTTTTTCTGGACGAATTATTGTTCCATCTTCAATAACCATTTCCGATCCAACGATCGCTCTTTCGATCACAACATTTTTACCAATCTTTGCCCCCGGCATAACGACAGAATCAATTACCATACTACCTTCTTCTACCGTTACTCCTTGGAATAATACAGAATGCTTCACGTCCCCTTCAATGACACACCCTTCATTAATAAGCGATTCTTCTACTTTTGCCTGTTCTGCAATATATTGAGGTGGCTCATTTGGATTGACAGAATAAATACGCCAATTGCGATCATTCAAGTTCAACGATGTTTCATCGCGAAGTAAATCCATATTCGCTTCCCATAAGCTTTTTACCGTTCCAACATCTTTCCAATATCCTTCAAACGGATACGCCATCAACTTCTTCCCTTCATCTAATAAAAGCGGAAGTACATCTTTTCCGAAATCATTACTAGATTCAGGATTTCTTGCATCCATCTCTAAATATTCTTTTAAAATAGCCCAGTTAAAAATATAAATTCCCATTGATGCAAGATTACTTCTTGGAAATTGCGGTTTCTCCTCAAATTCAACAATTTCCATCTCTTCATTTGTATTCATAATACCGAAACGACTTGCTTCATCCCAAGGCACTTCAATAACAGAAATCGAAACGTCCGCTTCTTTCTCAATATGGTAATCTAACATTTTGCTGTAATCCATTTTATAAATATGGTCACCTGATAAAATAAGGACATATTCTGGTTCATACTGGCTTAAATAGTTTAAGTTTTGATAAATGGCACTTGCGGTACCTGTATACCACTTCACACCTGAAGACTCCGCATAAGGAGGTAAAACTGTGACCCCACCATTTACACGGTCTAAATCCCAAGCGTTTCCGATTCCAATATAATTATGAAGTTCTAGCGGTTGATATTGTGTTAAAATCCCAACCGTTTCAATACCGGAGTTCGCACAGTTACTTAACGTAAAATCAATAATGCGATATTTACCACCAAATGGAACAGCTGGCTTGGCTAAATTTTTTGTTAATGCACTTAAACGACTACCTTTTCCCCCTGCTAGTAACATTGCTACGCACTTTTGTTTTTGAGCCATCTTGTTTTTTGCTCCCCTTTCTCGTCTTCACTGGTCGTAATATGGATACGCCAAATGGTGGAATTGTAATTTCTACATGTGCTACTTGATTATGATACGGCTCTAGAATCGTCTTGAGACGTTTCTTATTGACTTGCCCCGAACCGCCATATTGTGCAGCGTCACTGTTTAAAACTTCGTTATAATACTCGAAATCTGGTACACCTACTTTATAGTTTTCATATGTAGCTTTCGTAAAATTACATACGACAACTAACGCATCTTCTTGCTTATCCCCTTGGCGGATAAACGAGAAAATACTTTGCTCATTATTATTAGCATCAATCCACTGAAATCCTTCAGGTGAATGATCAAGCTGCCAAAGTGGTTTTGAGCGCTTATACAATGCTATGAGCTCTTTAAAGTAATCATGCATATAACGATGCATTTCAAAATCATGTAAATTCCAATCTAACTCTTCAAGGTCTTTCCACTCATCAAATTGCCCGAATTCTCCACCCATAAAGAGTAATTTCTTACCTGGATGAGTAAAGAAATATCCATATAATAAACGAAGTTGGGCGAACTTATCCCAGTAATCTCCCGGCATTTTATTTAATAACGACTTTTTCCCATGAACGACTTCATCATGAGAAAGCGGTAATATGAAGTTTTCAGAGTAAGCATATAGTAAAGAGAATGTCATTTTCTCATGAATGTATTTCCGGTACTCGGGTGCACATTCCATATATTTCAGCACGTCATTCATCCAGCCCATATTCCATTTGTAATTGAATCCAAGTCCACCCTCGTATGTTGGAGCTGTTACAAGTGGCCAAGCTGTTGAATCTTCTGCTGTCATAAGAAAGTCTTCATCTTCTGCAAACACAGCTTCATTTAACTCTCGTAAGAAAGAAACAGCGTGTTCATTGCTTTGCTCTTTTCCTTCTTTATTCCAGTACAGCATATTCGCAACTGCATCTACCCTGAAACCATCAATATGGAAATACTTCATCCAAAATAACGCATTTGAAATTAAGAAATTCCGTACTTCCCTCTTTCCTAAATCAAAATTAACAGTTCCCCATACCCGGTTTTCTTGTACATCTATATCTTTATATTCATAAGTCGGTGTCCCATCAAATAAATATAAACCGTGAGCATCTTTACAAAAATGCCCCGGCACCCAATCTAAAATGACACCGATTCCATATTTATGACATTCGTCGACAAAATACATCAAATCATGTGGCGTGCCGAATCTACTTGTTGCTGCATAATATCCCGTTCCTTGATATCCCCAAGAACGATCATATGGATGCTCAACAAGCGGCATAATTTCAATATGTGTAAATTGATGTTCCACCACATACGGAATGAGTTCCTCGGCCATTTCTCGGTAAGAATACAGATCTCCATCTTCTTTCTTTTTCCAAGAACCGAAATGTAATTCGTAAACTGTCATCACTTCTTTATAAATCGACTTTTTCTTTCTCTTACGGACCCAGTTTTTATCATTCCATTCATATCCCTCTATATCAAAAACTACAGATGCCGTATTTGGTCTTACTTCTGCATATACTGCATAAGGATCCGCTTTTAAAATAACGTCACCGTCCATCGTTTCAATCGCATACTTGTATATTTCCTTCTCTTCAATATGCGGTACAAACAAGGACCAAATCCCCTCTTCTGTCACTTGTAGCATCTTATGTTGCTCATAATCCCATTCATTAAAATCTCCAACAACACTCATTGCTTTAGCATGAGGAGCCCATACTGTAAATCGTACACCTCGCATCCCATCTTCCGTCACAATATGTGCCCCAAAGATGTTATAACTGTCATAGTACTTTTCTGTATGAAACTCATCTCGTTTCACTTCTTCACACTTTATTACATCCAATATGCTCACCTCACTAAGATGACAGAAATTTTTAACACTTTATCATTTCTGCGAAAAACTGAAATATCCTTGTTATTTTTTTAAAAATATACGTTTTTTTCTTAAAAATGTTGAATTTTCTTCATATTTCCATATAAAATATCGAATTTTGACGAATATTCATTGCAAACGCTTCATTTCCCCTCACTATTTCTCACCATTCTTTATTGCTCAATATTTATTTTATTGATTTCTCTCCGTTTTTCACGCTATTTTCCATGTAAAATACCAACAAATTAATCTGTGATAAAATAATGTTTCTCAACATTTTTTGTCACAAATTTCACTGAAATGAAAAATTCATAAGCATATACTTGTTCTCAATAAAGAACTACAATTCATTAGTTGAAGGAAACATTACGCCTGAAGCATTCGTAAACGAACGTGGATATTTAGATGAAAAATTCGATTATACGAAACTTGGTGCAAAAGTATATGCTACTGATGCTTATCGCCATAAATACGAAAGTAAATTAGACAAATATGGCTTCTTCAGCATAAACAGACTCCCTGTAAATACACGTGACTATAACTTCTATGTAGAAGTGCCAGGTCATTTAACAAGCCGTCTAACAACGAAATTAGGACTAACACCGAAAAAATAACACATAAAAGCACTCTATTCGAAAATAGAGTGCTTTTTTCTATAAACGCCCCTTCTCCAGCAACAGGGGTATATTGGGGATATACAAGGGAAACCGGAAAAGGAATTTATATTTATTTATATATGATCAGAGGTAGGAAGCAGTTTCCCGCCTCTGATTCATTTAGCAATTATTATAGTACTGGTGCCATTGTTTCTTTTAATACTTTTACAGAATGAGCGAATTTCGCTTTTTCTTCTTCGTTTAATTCAAGTTCTACGATTTCACGTACACCTTCGCGGTTAATAACAGCTGGAACACCTACGTAAGCATCTTTCTCACCGTATTGACCTTCAAGGTATGCAGATACAGTTAATACGCTGTTCTCGTTGCTTAAGATCGCTTTAGTTACGCGTAGTAGTGACATACCGATTCCGTAATAAGTTGCGCCTTTACGTTCGATGATATGGTAAGCTGCATCGCGTACATTTTCAAAGATTTTATCTAAATCTTCTTGTTTGTATTGTTCGTTGTTCGCTAAGATTGTTTCTAGCTTTTGTACACCTACAGTAGCGTGGCTCCATACTGGAAGTTCAGTGTCACCGTGCTCACCAACGATGTAAGCATGAACGTTACGTGGATCTACATCTAAGTAATCACCTAACATGTAGCGGAAACGAGCAGAGTCTAAAGTTGTACCAGAACCGATTACGCGCTCTTTTGGTAAACCAGATTCTTTCCAAGTTACGTAAGTTAAAATATCAACTGGGTTAGTTGCGATTAAGAAGATTCCATCGAATCCGCTATCCATAATACCGCGAACGATTTGTTTAAAGATCTTTGTATTTTTCTCAACTAAGTCTAAACGAGTTTCACCTGGCTTTTGTGGTAATCCAGCAGTGATAACTACTAAGTCTGCATCTTTACAATCTGCATAGCTACCGCTCCAAACTTTTGTTGGTGCTGGAGAGAATGGTACCGCATGGCTTAAGTCCATTGCTTCCCCTTCTGCTTTTGCTTCATTAACATCTACAAGTACGAATTCTTCAGCTACACCTTGGTTGATCATTGAGTAAGCGTAACTACAACCTACAGCTCCTGTTCCTACTAATACTACGCGATTGATACCTTTTTTCATTGTAATTTCCCCTCTCTATTGTTCACATCTATTTTTTATTATTGTTTAAGTAATTAATTAAAATACTAATTTAATGTTGTTTAACTTCTTTACATTCATATTGTAGCACGGATTATTGTGAAAAAGTTCACAAATTATGACCTATTTGTGAACTTTTTCACATAGAGTGTAAAATGATTAAATCAAGTGTGGAATCAATCTCAATGAAGATGGTTTATAAAGATTGTGAATCGAAATAAACAAGTTTAATTACCACTTTAAAAATGAAAGGTGTTCTTTCTGCATTAAGGTGAATAAAATCCATTTAAGAAAATAAATTAAAAATAATAAAGAAGTAAACAAAAAAGAGAAAGAAGAAACCGGGAATTTCCAAGGAAGGTTGTGGTGAACATCAAGGTTAGGAATTTTTATTATCTGATTGCAGGCGTCCTTGCGATGCTGTTTGCCGTCACGCACGCATGGAACGGGCAATCCGCTGTGCTACCGACGCTCAACACTGAGGCGATATCCGTGGGTACCCGGACAGTATTCACGTATGTCTGGCACATCATCACGGCGGAAAATCTGGTCTTCGGCATCGCTTTCATTTTCATGTCATTCCAAACCGAGCGATCAAAGATCCGGTTTGCCGCATGGTTGATTGCGGCGATCCTGACCGTCCGACTGATGGTTATTCTTGGTGTAACGGCATTGCTTGACGTATCGGGGCTTACGGATACGCTTATAGATTCGATTGCCATCTTAATCTATGTCGCCCTCATCATACTAGGCACAAGAATGAAGAAAAAGCAGTACGATGGTCAGCAACTACAGTAACAGAGATGTCCGAGTTGTCTTCTAACTCTGTAAGAGGATAAACCCCATGCCATCAAGTTAAAATCTCATACCACTCCCAGAACGAAAATTTTGTGCATTTTGCTCGTATTTATTGTTTGGGGATAAATCGTTCTTTAAGCTTGATGGCGATTTGGTGCTATCCCTAAAACATCTGGACTTTAATAGCCAACTAAAAAAATGCAAACAAAACGACCTTTAATCAGTTGTTTTGTTTGCATTTCCTTTTTCTAAAACCACAGAAAAGATAAGTACTATAGTTAACACCATAATAAACCTTACTTCACTTCCATCACTTACAAAAAATGAATACACAGTATAAATTAAAATTAATATTCCATAAATAATTTTGTACAATGAACTCCCCCCTTTTTGCCGTATATATTTTAGTGTAAAAATTTAATTCAAGCCCTATATCAAAATGAAAATAAAAAGCACCTGTGATATACACAAAGTACTTTTCTCTTGTCAATTTATCTATTTTCACTATATTTATCTATTTTCTTTTTATAACTCAAACTTCTTCGAATCGTACGTTTAATAATCTCCTGTACTTAAAAGAGTGCATTGTTAATACTGTTTTAATCATTTTGTATTGCCTTCCTTTTGTTTGATTACTTGTATCATAAAACAAGTATCTGAAGTTGATATGTAGTTTAACTAGAGTGTATGTAAATTTAAAAAATCTCTAATAAAATGTTTATGTTGTAACGTTACCACCAAAACTATTGCTCCAAACACCATGATTTGAAAAGACAGTACCCCATGTTCTAGCCTTAATTCCTGCTACAGTTCTATATTGAGTAAAACTAGTTGATCCCTATAATATAAAAAGAGCACCACTTTTTGGATGCTCTTCGTTATAACTATATATTATTTAATTTCCTTCTTTTGTTGGCACATTTTTTCCTTCTTGAGAGTCTGTACCTTCTGTTCTTTCAACAGTTTTTGCAAATTCAGGTTTTGAGTCTGTACCTTCCTTTATTGGTAAAATTTTTCCTTTTTGAGAATCCGTACCTTCTGTTCTTTCAACAGTTGTTGTATATTCCGATTTTTCAGGGTCTCCCATTTCAAATACAGGTTTTGAGTCTGTACCTTCTGTTCTTTCAATTGTTTCGCTATATTTTGCTTTTTCTACTTTTTGATCTGATTTTACATCTTCTGCACCTACTGCACCACCCGCTAATAATCCTGTACTTAAAAGTGTTCCTGCTAATAATGTTTTAAACATTTTTCATTACCTCCTTGTTTGGGAATACATTTAGCATAAGACAAGAATCTATAGTTGATATGGACTGTATCTGGAGATTATGTAAAGAAAAATAGATAATAAAAATGTTTAATTATGAAATCTTTATGTAAAAACTTTTATTTTACAAGTATTAATATGTCATCTTTATATTCGAATGAATAATCACCTTCTTTTTCTAATAGAACAGGTAAATATTCCTTTACCATTTCAGCAATCCCTAAATTAGAGGGATTCAGTATCCAATCAATGTGTTTCCAATCGAGAATACCTTCTCTTGTTTTTTTCATAGATTCACTATCTAATATTGTATCTATTTCAAATAAATACACATATAATCCATCTTTTTTACGATCACTAGTATCCCATGTAATGACACCTTTTGAATAATACTGATTTACCTTGAATCCTGTTTCCTCAAACACTTCACGAATTGCACCCTCATCAGCAGTTTCACCTACTTCATTTTTACCACCAACACCGTTCCACACTCCCATAATCGGTGCCTTTTCACGATTCAACATCAAGACTTTATCCTTACTTTTTAAGAAACATACGTTATATTTAAACACTTAATATCAGCCCCACACTTAGAATTATTCTTTATTTATAGAAGTATACAATACAAATACCCCAGTACCATTTCTATACTTTATAACACCTTTATTTGTTTTTAAATGATTTTATTATTTTTAAACAACTTTATTATCTCATTACAAAATGAATGTAAAAACTGTTTTTTCTTCTTGTTAGGAATATAATCAAGGGAATTTATGAGGAAGGAATGTTGTCACGTATGAATAAACAGAAAGAATACTGGAATGGAGTAGCAAATGAAAAAGAATTTACGACACCTTTTCATACTCCATCGCGCTCTCCTTTCTATTAGTTAGACGATTGAAATAGAAAAAAGTATACAAAAATCCATAAAAAAAGCAGACTATTCAAAGTCTACTTTTACGTAACAAAAAAGAGATAGCAGATTATGCTATCTCTTTTAGTATGACCCGTACGGGATTCGAACCCGTGTTACCGCCGTGAAAGGGCGGTGTCTTAACCACTTGACCAACGGGCCAGTTCTGGCAGAGAAGAAGGGATTCGAACCCTCGCACCGCGTTCGCGATCTACTCCCTTAGCAGGGGAGCCCCTTGAGCCACTTGGGTACTTCTCTATAATATGGCTCCGCAGGTAGGACTCGAACCTACGACCGATCGGTTAACAGCCGATAGCTCTACCACTGAGCTACTGCGGAATATTATGGTGGGCCTAAATGGACTCGAACCATCGACCTCACGCTTATCAGGCGTGCGCTCTAACCAGCTGAGCTATAGGCCCATAATAGATAAGCGGGTGAAGAGAATCGAACTCTCGACCAGAGCTTGGAAGGCTCTTGTTTTACCACTAAACTACACCCGCATTAAATTGAAAATGGTGAGCCATGAAGGATTCGAACCTTCGACCCTCTGATTAAAAGTCAGATGCTCTACCAACTGAGCTAATGGCTCATTTTGAAAGTGGTGCCGGCTAGAGGACTTGAACCCCCAACCTACTGATTACAAGTCAGTTGCTCTACCAATTGAGCTAAGCCGGCTTGCATTTTTCAAAATGGTGGCTCGGGACGGAATCGAACCGCCGACACGAGGATTTTCAGTCCTCTGCTCTACCGACTGAGCTACCGAGCCTTTATGTAAAAATGGCGGTCCCGACCGGGGTCGAACCGGCGATCTCCTGCGTGACAGGCAGGCATGTTAACCACTACACCACGGGACCATTTGGTTGCGGGGACAGGATTTGAACCTGCGACCTTCGGGTTATGAGCCCGACGAGCTACCGTACTGCTCCACCCCGCGATGATATAATATTTAATTTAGAAAAAATGGAGGAGGTAGAGGGATTCGAACCCCCGCGCGACTCTCGCCGCCTGTCGGTTTTCAAGACCGATCCCTTCAGCCGAACTTGGGTATACCTCCGAGATATAAATTTTGAGTGGTGGACCTTGTAGGACTCGAACCTACGACCGGACGGTTATGAGCCGTCTGCTCTAACCAGCTGAGCTAAAGGTCCTTTATGGTAGCGGCGGAGGGGATCGAACCCCCGACCTCACGGGTATGAACCGTACGCTCTAGCCAGCTGAGCTACACCGCCATAAAGATATTCAAATAAGTGGAGCCTAGCGGGATCGAACCGCTGACCTCCTGCGTGCAAGGCAGGCGCTCTCCCAGCTGAGCTAAGGCCCCATGTTTTTGAAATATCGGGAAGACAGGATTTGAACC
>NZ_LDUK01000031.1:0-8958 GCF_001043575.1 Bacillus sp. LK2 | reverse complement strand
TTAATATGATTATTGATTATATACCTTATTCTGTAAATTGTAAAATGTTTCTAACTAAAAAAGCTGTCTTGTAATTTTGTTTTACCAAATTACAAGACAGCTTCCCTTCATATTTCCTATACAAACCTTTTTACTATTTAACCCCTGCATCTTGCATAGACTCATTTTTCTCTTTCTTACCTTCTTTTATTTCATAATAATAAGAAGGTAATTCTATATTATGTTCTAAGAAATAATCCTCAATTAATGAAATAATTTCTTTCAATGTTTTCAAACGAGCGTATAATTTATCATTACTCGCAATAATATTCCATTTAGCATTCGGCTTATTTGTTTCTTCAAACATGTCTTCCATTGCTTCGACGTACTCATCCCATTTTTCACGATTTCGCCAGTCTTCATCTGTAATTTTCCATCTTTTAAGAGGATTGTTCTCTCTTTCTTTAAATCGTTTCAACTGTTCGTCTTTACTAATGTGATAGAAAAACTTTCCTATTATGTAATGATCATCTGTTAATAGCTTCTCGAAATCATTAATTTCACCATACGCCCTCATCCACTCTTCCTTTGTGGCGAACCCTTCAACACGTTCAACTAATACACGACCATACCATGAACGGTCGAATATAGTAATTTGCCCATATTGAGGAATTTTCCGCCAGAAACGTTGCAAATAATGATACCGTTTTTCATGAGGAGCAGGCGCCCCAATTGGATTTACTTGGAATCCACGCGGATCAAGATGTTCAGTTACTCTCTTAATCGCTCCGCCTTTACCTGCTGCATCCCAACCTTCCATAACAAGCATAACAGCTATTTTCTCTTCTTTTAAAATTTGCTGTAGTGCCAATAAGCGCATTTGATATTTTTCGAGTTTCTTATTGTACTTAGATTTGGAGTCCACTCTTTTCGTTAAATCTACTTTAGCAAGATACTCTTTTTCCATAAAACAAATCCCCCTTATTATATGACAATGTTATTTTAACATATTTATTGGGGATTTTTTCATATTCTTATTCCTTTTGACTAACACTCGTACCTCTCCACCTGCATCTATCCTTTGGAAGTTAGACTCTTCTTTATATTAATAAATTAATCCCACTGATATGCTTTTTAGCATCCTTTAGCAAGCATTTATTATTAATCATAAAAACAAAACAAGGAAGCTATACCGAAAAACCTCTACCGCATACCATGGATTGAGTTCCAATAAAACACCAGAAATAAATATATACAAAAATAACAGTTGTAGAAAAATACCGCTTCCCATACTTGCTAGTTCCTTCAATATACCCTCCCCCTAAACTGCATGGTATATTATCTCAAAAAGAGAAGATAATAACAAATAAATCCATTAAAGAATGGGAGCTCTCAAAACATGAAACGAAAAATAGTAACTCTCTTTACGCTTATATGTTTAGCACTCCCGATGCAAGCTAGTGCCTACACATTTCAGTCGCTACCAATTGCATCAAAGTCTAAACAATGGTATATCGAAATTGACAAATCTCATAACTCAAACAAGCAAGCAGTACAACCAAAACAAGGTGTATATGATACGTATAGTTTACTCGTAAAAAACATCGGTAATGATGTATCGAATGTATCTGTGGAAATACTTGATAACACTCCTACATCTAAAGCTACCTTTAAACCTACTACATCAAATTCGAACGTTTCAAAAAGTCATACGAGCTTTGACTACATGGTATTCCCATTAGACTTTAATAGCCATAATTTTAAAGTCGTTATTACTTGGGAAGAAACGACTTTCTCTTACAACGGTCATCCGGTAAATGAGAGTAAAAAAATGAAACAAACATTTGTATTTAATGAAGACTAAGTCCTACTTATATTAGGGCTTAGTCTTTATTTACAAAGCCAGATTGAATCGCTTCAGTCAATTCTTTTGCAATATCCATTTTCGTAGCATCCATATAAATTTTTTAGCCCAAATATGTACGGAAGGCTCTTCATTAGACAAATGCTTAATTAAGATGAATCGATTATATGCCATATCTCCTTTTAGCCTACATAATCAATCGAACCGCCGAATACTAGGTACAGACAATGCCATTACAATTGTTGAACCAGTTAATGAATAAACAACGACAGGAAGAATCACCATCGTTATTGAACTACCCAAGGTCGAGAGTAATTGTCCGATCCATAAAAACTTAAAGTGTGGTGATACTTTAGCTGGTAATAATAATTTTCCAACATAACCTAACTTTTTCTCTGTTTGTATTTCTCCTTGCATATCCCTCTCCTCTTTTCAAAAGACCTTAATCTCTAAAATTAAATACTGAAAATTCACTCTTCATTGATTTAAATTATATATGAAACTATTGACTTCTTGGTAAAAATATCAAAAACATAAAGGAGAACCTCATAATGACCCTATCACCCTTACATAATATGGAATATCATGTGATAAATATAACTAAAAAAGGTGTTTTCATATATGAAAACACCTTTCCACTTTATAATTTTAAATTCTTCTTCAATGTCCAATATTTTTCCGGAGCATTTTCAAGTGAGAATTCTACCCAGCCATTTGGATCTTCACGATATACATTTACTTTTGTACCATTTTCTAATTTTCCAACTTCATTTTGTGTAACATTTGGTACACTCTTAATTGGGTTGTTAAACGGGAATGGAACTTGATAGTAAGATCCTACCAATTGAACAGTAGCTGTTGCATCTTTTGCATAATCTTTATATGGAATTGCTTCACTTAATACCTCTACATTTAATGTATTAGGATTTTTCGGTAGGCGTTTTGCATTTTGATAATCTGCCTTATTAAAAGGTTTAATACGCTCCATAATATTAGCGATTTTGCCAGCCCATTCTTTATCAGTTGAGTACATAACGTTCATTGCAGGTAATGTGTAACCATTAAAATACCTAGCACCTTGTTCTAAATAGTTCTTTCTTACATAATCAGCATTGTATGAAATACTTAATCCGTAAGACGGTAAATATTTTGCATGTGCGAATGGATCCCAATCATACGCTCTTAATCCAAATAAGTTATGTTTACGATATGCAATTTCTGATTTCCCGTATCCAGATTCTAAGATTGCATGTGCTGCTAAATATAAAGCGTTCACGCCATATTCATTTTGCGCTTTAATAAAATCTTGTCCGGTTCCAACAAGTGGACTGTCTGAATGATACTTTCCAATGAAATTATCAATCTCTTGTGCCTTTACGTTAGATGGTAATGTTACATCTAGATTAATATATGATGGTTGTTCAACCGGAATATCGTTTTTCACTTGCATTGCTTTATATAAAAGTTGTGCATAACTTTCACGCGTTAATACACCTGATGGATCAAATCCGCCAAAATTATTCCCTGCTGCTACACCATTAGATTGCAAAGCACTAATTGCATCTTTCGCCCAAGGAGTTGTATCTACATCATTAAATGTGTGTGGTGCTTTCACTTCTAATTTAAATGCTTTTTGCAAAATAACAGCCATTTCAGCACGAGTTAGAGAATCTTTCGGTCTAAACGTCCCTTTGCCATCACCTACAAAAATCCCCATATCCGTTAAAGCCAAAATTTCTTTTTGGAACATTGTTGTTCCTGCACTAATATCAGAGTATGGATTTTTATACTCGCTTTTCGCTTCTGGTTTTAATGCACGATACATTAATGCTGCCACTTGTTCACGAGTTACAACATCACCAAATCCAAACTTACCATTATCATACCCTGCAATAATATCTTTTGACGTTAAATTTGTAATTGCTTCATATGACCAATGCCCTTTCGGAACATCAGGAAATTCTTTTTCAGCTGCAAATGCAGCTGCTGGAGCCATCACTACTTGAAGTGCGACTGTCGCTGCTAACACATTAGTAATAACTTTTTTCATAATTTTTTAACACGTTATGTATATGCTTGTCCCGTGTTAACTTGCCTCCCTTTATAATAAAATTTTCCCTATCAAACTAACAAACTCTTAATTAGTCAACAGTAAAAGTATACGTGATAAAAATAAACTAATCTACCATTATTTTATTTATAATCAGCATAATACGATATATCTTTTTATTCCGATACAAAATTACATAAATTTATATAAAAAGCCCATCTCTATATAGACGATGGGCTTAGCAATCGATGATTTTTATTTAGCTAAACGATACTTTGAAACATTGAAACCTTTCCACTCATAATAATCTAAAATACCAGCATAAATTGCCTCTGTAGCAATTTGTCTTCCTGATTCTGAAGCCAACTTCTCATAATCTGCACTATTATCTAAAAATGCTAGTTCAGTTAATACTGCAGACATCTCATTTTCTCTTATTACATAAAGGTTTTCTTTCACACCACAATCTCTTGTATCTAGAGCTTAAACTGGTCGTTTTTATATTTTTTCTGCTAACATACGACTATCTTTTTCATGTTCAATTATTATTGTATATTTTGGAATATAAAATTATATTTAAACTATAAAAAGCTTGGACATCTCTCCAAGCTTTTCTTATTTCTTCTCTATTTTCTTAATATCATAATGAATCTCTAAAAACTCAATTCCGAATATCCACATTCTATGGTGAGCTTTTAGCATTAGATCCCCGTCATCTTTAATAATAAAAGTTTCTGCTAATGGTAAACGTAGTGTAAAGAAACGAGTATGTAAGTAAATCCCTTCATCTCCCTTACCACTATTTCTTAGCTTACTAGTAATAATTAAGCGGTTAGCATCATTGTACAATTTCAAAATACCAGTCATATTCGAATACGGTAAAGGCAATGCGATATTCATGTATGTCTCTTTCTCGTGTGTATGTGTTGAATAAAGAGCTACAAAAATAGACTCTCCTGCTTCATTTTTTCTTAGCCAGGCTCTTACGTTTTCTCTTCCATCACTTTCATCTTTTACACTAACGATAGAGCCTTGCATCTTTTCCCACTTACCGCCCATCCCTAAATGAATTTGCGCTACACGCTTACTCATTTTTTCATAACAAAATGCAAACGGACGGAACCAACGTGCCCAGTTAATATTCGCTTGCAACTGGTACTCTCTCGTATTCTCATAAAAATGAATAATACTTAAAGGAACCTTCATTCCATCAAATGTGTCACTATGAAAATCATTCATTTTATCAACTAGACCACTGTATTGCTTGCTATCTACTACGCTTTGATTATGTAAAAAACTCTCTCCAACTGTAGAATCCCCTCTTAATTGGCTCATTGGTTTCCCATAGTACTTATAATTCGGAGTACTCTTTTCAATCATCCAACCGAGAAAAGCCGGTAATGCAACTCCAACTCCATTTACAACACCGTGAATCCAAACCATTTGTGCAATTGTAATTGTCATTACTTGTTTGAAATTCCCGTATGAATATACAAGTGAAAACATAATTGTTACCATAAGCGTACTAGATGAAATAGTAAGGAGAACCTTTGCACTTATTGCATTGAATTTCGCTTTCCAAACGTAAATCCCATATCCATAAATGGCGCATAAATATATGAACACTGCAAAGAATTCAAATACCCTCGAATACGTAATTCCTATCGCAACTGTCATTGGCGAAATGACAATGATAAATATAATAACATCATACAGTTTACTTCTCTGTTCTCTTTTCCTTCCAAGTAAACCAGCTGATAACGGCAACAGAAATGCCGAGTAATGAAAGTGTGCAGCTGTGAGTAATACTATGTCAGAACTAAAATGCATAATTGAAATTTTCGCTATAGAAGCAAAGAACCAAGAACCCCCTAAAAACAAATAAATAAACGCACTATCAATAGCTGTTTCTTCTATAGGTTTCCATCCTCTTTCTAGCAATCTACTTACTCCAAATAATGCAATAATCCCTGTATACAAAAGCCACAGAAGAGCAAAGGCGAAATGATTTGTTACGAAAGCTAGCATCGCACTAACTGCAGCAATCGGATATAAAAACGATACAAATTTATAAAATAATACATACGATCCATTTCTTGTTTTTTTATCAATAATACAAAATGACATCGGTATGAATAACAAAATAGATAATAGTATAATTGCTTCAACAGGATTTAAATTCGACCACTCGCCTATTAGAAATATAATATAACAAGCAAGTCCAAATATTATATTCTTCATTTCATTTATTTCCTTTCCACAAATGTACCCTTATATGAAAATAGTGAACCAATTAACGAATTTCGTACTTGTACATGAATTCGAAAACATTGTAGTGCGTCATCATAGCTTTCAATAATTTTTGCCTCTCCGTATAAAAATTTTGGTAACGGAATTTTTCTTCCAAACATAAAAAACCATTGCTTCTTTGAAGAAATATGCATTGCCCCCGCCTCATCAATATGAAAATTCAATGTAGAAACAAGTAAATGTGGTTCACCAAAATAATCTACAATTTCTTTTCCCTCCTCATCCAACTGCATAACGGCGTTAAAATATCTTTTCTTATTTCACCTATCGATTCCCCTTCTCCAGCTATTTCAAGGCCAAAACCAATCTTTGTTTTATATAAAAACTTCTGCGGTTCTCCTTCTTTTTTCTCTAAATACGAAATTTCAGTAAAACGAGCATCCCACTCTGTATGTATGTCTGGTTGCTGCGTATATTCCCATAATTTCTCCATTGTTGTTTTCATTTCTGTCGCAACATAAATAGGCTTTTTCCTTTTCATTCTTCCACCTCCTATGCACTATATTTTTAATGTACAGGCAATGAATTGATTTTGCTACATTTTTCACAAACTAGCTCAATAAAAAGAAAGAATTTTTAAAAAACATATAAAACACTTGATTCCCTTAAAAATTTAAATTATTATAAAACAAATGTTACCAACAACTTTATAATTCAAACACTCTCGCCTAAAACGTGAGATAGAGGTTGCAATGCTTATGAGTATTCTAAAGGAGACACAGAGATGTCTATGAGTTTAGAAGAAAGGAAGTGTTGCCGAAATTGATAAATTTCTCTGCATTTATCGATTGGGGCTGTTTTCGAATAGAAACAGAACTGTCATATGTACAGACGTGTACATATGAAGAGCTATCTACAAAAAAGAGATATCATTTTTATGATATTCCTTTTTTGGCGGTTTTTTTATTAGCTCCGTTTTCTGTTTCCCTTTTCCTGTAACAGCACCATCCTCACTTATTTGAGATGGTGTTTTTTGTTTGTCTTTCTGGTAACTACAGGGATATTGGGATTTGTATATGTCCTAACCTATTCTTAAAAATGGACGAAAGAAGGAGTTCGTAATGGAAACAATTGTTCAAAAATTTGGTGGTACTTCTGTCGGAAGTATTGAACGTATTCAACATGTAGCAAATTTAATTATTGAAGAATATAAACGAGGTCATAGCGTTGTATCTGTCGTTTCAGCAATGGGGAAAAATACAGATGAACTTGTAGCACTCGCCAATGCTATTACGGAAAGTCCAAGTAAACGTGAAATGGATATGCTTCTATCTACAGGAGAACAAGTAACCATTTCTTTATTAACAATGGCACTACAAACAAAAGGTTATAACGTAATTTCATTAACAGGATGGCAAGCTGGTATTACGACAGAATCTGTACATAGTAGTGCACGGATTACTGACATTAACACTGAGCGTATTCAGTCCTATCTTACTGAAGGCACGATTGTTATAGTCGCTGGTTTCCAAGGAATCAGTGAAGAAAATGAAATTACAACTCTTGGTCGCGGTGGTTCCGATACAACTGCTGTCGCATTAGCCGCTTCACTAAAAGCAAAAAAATGTGATATTTATACGGACGTGACAGGCGTGTACACGACTGACCCACGCGTAGTACAAGATGCTTATAAATTAGATGAAATTTCTTATGACGAAATGTTAGAGCTCGCAAACCTCGGCGCTGGCGTATTACACCCGCGCGCTGTTGAATTTGCTAAAAATCATAACGTAGTTTTAGAAGTACGCTCAAGTATGGAACAAGAAAACGGAACAATTGTAAAAGGAGAATGTAACATGGAACAACAATCAATCGTAAAAGGTATTGCATTTGAAGATAATATTACACGCGTCACAATCAAAGGATTAGAACAAGGTTCCCTTTCAACTGTTTTCTCTACATTAGCAGCAGCACATATTAATGTAGATATTATTATTCAAAGCATTACAAATGAAGGAACTGTTCACCTCTCCTTCTCAATCCATTCTAATGATTTAAGAGAAACATTAGAGGTGTTAGAACAAAATCAAGAAACACTTAACTATGAATCTGTAGAATATGAAAATCATTTAGCAAAAGTATCAATTGTAGGATCTGGTATGGTATCTAACCCAGGTGTTGCTGCGAATATGTTCACTACTTTAAAAGAAGCAGGTATTCATATTAAAATGGTAAGTACATCTGAAATTAAAGTGTCGGTTGTCATTGACCGAATTCACTTAGTAGATGGTGTTGAAGCGCTTCATCAATCATTTATGGCGAAAATTGAGCCTTTAGTGCAAATGAGCTAATTTAATATTTTCAAGTAAAGCTTACAAAAATCATATTAATCTATTTCCTTCCTATCTAAATAAAAAGCTGCTTTGTATAGATTTCAACACTCTATACAAACAGCTTTTTAACATATTATCGACATCCGAAAATCACAACAAAATAATTAAATTATTCGTTATACCCTTTTCCTAGGAAATATTACAGACCCTTCTCACTTTTTATCATTTATACCACTTCGCTGTTCCCCTTGAAAAAACGATCTATATTCATTCCAAATAACTCTCTTCACATCAGAGTAAAAAACCATCATGAATAGCGCAACTCCTAATAAAATCCCTTGAATTCCTTCATAATCAATAAAAGCAACTATTAGTAAAAATCACTGTAAACCATTCGTTTACATAATAAAAAAAGGGAGAATAGCTCTATGTTTGAGCTACTCTCCCTCACAGTTATCCCGCATTAACGGGCAGTAAGACTC
>NZ_LDUK01000030.1:0-15332 GCF_001043575.1 Bacillus sp. LK2 | reverse complement strand
GCTGGAATAAACAACGAATAAAGGTTGCTAGAATTCATGAATACATGACAAACGCTAGAAAAGATTACTTGGACAAAATCTCAACTGAAATCATCAAAAACCACGATGTTATCGGTATAGAAGATTTGCAAGTATCGAATATGTTAAAGAATCATAAGTTAGCAAAAGCGATTAGTGAGGTATCATGGTCACAGTTTCGAACCATGTTGGAATATAAAGCAACATGGTACGGTAAACAAGTCATTGTCGTATCGAAAACATTTGCTTCAAGCCAATTATGTTCTTGTTGTGGATATCAAAACAAAGACGTTAAAAATCTAAACCTACGTAAATGGGATTGCCCTTCTTG
Source organism: Bacillus sp. LK2 (assembly GCF_001043575.1). NCBI lineage: Bacteria > Bacillati > Bacillota > Bacilli > Caryophanales > Bacillaceae > Bacillus > Bacillus sp. LK2. Next base: position 14,983 of record NZ_LDUK01000030.1, on the reverse strand, counting down.
TAGTACACATCATGATAGGGATATTAACGCAAGTATCAATCTAAAGAATGAAGCGATAAGGCTTCTAACCGCAAGGACTGCGGAGATAGCCTAATAAATTAGAGTTCGATAGAACTCTTTACTTAGGAATCCCCCACTTTCACTTCTAAACGAAGTGAAAGTGGGGGTAGTTCAAGAAAGGGTTTTGTTATATTTTTGAAAGAAAAATGAAAGGAATATAAACTAAGATAAACTTACGAATATATAATAAGTGAATACGAGAAAGATATCTTTCGTTATTGATGAAGGAACAGAGGAGATGTAATGTATGAAAACAAGAATTGCAATTATAGAAGATGAAGATAATATACGAGAGATATGTAAACGGTACTTAGAAAGAGAAGGGTATGAAGTATACACTGCTTTGAATGGAACAGAAGGATGGAATGTATTTCAACAATACCAACCAGATCTAATTATTTTAGATTTGATGATGCCGGGAAAAGATGGATGGGAACTATGTGAGGAAATTCGCCAACATTCTAATGTACCTATTATTATGTTAACCGCGAGAGGAGAAGAAAGAGAGCGGATTTTAGGATTAACAATGGGAGCGGATGATTATGTAACAAAACCCTTTTCACCTCGTGAATTAGTATTGAGGGTACAAATTATATTAAGAAGAGGAAGTCAAGTAACAATTCAAGGAATAGAGCCTGCATCAGGAATGATAGAGTTTCTAGATTTGAAAATTGATCCAACGAAAAGACGTGTATTTGTTTGTCAATATGAAATAGAGCTAACGGTGAAAGAGTTTGATGTGCTGTATCTCATGGCAAAACATCCTAAACAGGCGTTTTCACGGTCTCAACTTCTTGAACAAATTTGGGGATTTGAGTATGAAGGATGTACAAATACAGTAACTGTATTAATGAGTCGTTTACGTGAAAAGTTGGAGAAGCATGCAACAAAGAACCGTTGGATTCATACAGTTTGGGGCATCGGTTATTGCTTCGAATCAGATGGAGGAAATGATAAGTGAAGTTACGAAATCAACTTTTATTGATGAATCTATTAAGCACGGGTATCATGGTAATTTCTATATGGTATAGTGAAAGGCAAATGTTACTTAGACCAGAACAGACACGGTTATTAATAGTAATTGTAATTGTAGCCATGATTATCTCTACGATTATTTACTGGCTAATGACACGTCCTATTATGAGATCTATTCAAAATTTAATCGCCTTAACCAAACAAGTTAGTGATAGACAATTTGGGACGATGTACATAATAGGGAAAGAACCGGAAGAGTTTAAAGAATTAGCGACAGCTTTTCAAGAAATGGCCAAAAAACTAGACGAAAGCTTTGCTAAGTTAGAAAAAGGAGAAAAAGCACGTACAGAGCTGATTGCGAATATTTCCCATGACTTACGAACTCCTATGGCTAGTATACAATTGATGGTAGAAGCGTTACAAGATGGTTTAATTGAAGACCCTGATATGAAACAACAATATTTAACGACAATCCTAAATGATATACAACGATTAAGTGGATTAATTAATAATTTGTTTGACCTTTCTAAGTTAGAACTTGGACAAGAAGTTTTTCATCCAAGTTTAATACATGTAGATAGCATCCTATTAAAAGTAATAGATTCACATGCTATCTTATTGCAAGATAAAGAGATTGATTTGCAATTGTACGTTTCTGAGACATTACCAAGACTTTGGATTATGCCATGTAAAATAGCACGAGTTATCAATAATTTGTTGCATAATGCGATTCGGCATTCTCCTATAGGTGGAACTATCGAATTAATTGTTGAGGAAAATAAACAGAAGCAGCAAGTTCAATTCACCTTGCGTGATGAAGGGGAAGGTATTTCCTACGATGATCAATTACGTATATTTGAACGCTTTTTCAGAACAGACCCATCAAGAAGTTCACAATCTGGAGGTTCTGGACTTGGTTTAGCCATTGCAAAATCGCTAGTTGAAATGCATAAAGGACAAATTGGTGTTCAGGACCGTCAAGATGGGAAACAGGGATGTGAATTTTGGTTTACTCTTCCCGTTACACTAGAAAAGAAATAATGCGGTTGAAAGACTTTTTTGTCAGCAACCCATGTATCTAGAAATGAAACATCCTTCAAATTTTCTGAGGTTTTTTTCATTTACATAAGCAAAAAAATGTGAATCACGAAAATAGAAAAAAGAATCCCTTATTTCTTTTGGGATTCTTTTTTTCTAAAGCTTGCTCACACAAATGATCTGCACATCAATTCATCCCTGATATACAGATCATTTGTATGATAATTTTTACAAATACGTGCAGAGAATTATATTACATGAATGCTTTTATAAGTGTTGTTACTAATGGAAGTACTCCACCTAAGAATGTTAAAACTGCTGTTGCGATCACCATAATTATTTCCTCCTTTTGAATATTTAGATATTATGAATCTTTATACCCTCATTGCAGTAGGCGCTTACATTATTATCAATACATTTCGATATGCAATATTGCATATAATTTGTATATCTAACTAAAAAGATAATCTATAAAGCTAATGAACATGCGGGTTTCCTGCTTTATTTGTTAGTTTCATCAGCAAATACGTTAGACCTTTGAAAGACTTTTGTAACATTTATGAAAGAGAAATGAAAGATTTGTTAGCTAGGATGGGGCTTATCTACTAGTAGACGATGCACACAGATAGTAAAACCATTAGTGAAAATAAGGAGAAGTTAAGGTATGTATATGAAAAGAAAACTGTCTATATTTACATTTTTAGCACTAATATTTAGTTTGATAGTTACTGTTCTTCCTACAAATTCTGCTTATGCAGCTGGGGACAATCGTATACTGGATATTTACGGGAATCCGGTTCAGACATCTAAAAATTATATATTGGTAAATAAATTTGTACATGGTTACCTTATTCCTGAGCGTATAGCACCTGTAGGTAAGAATAGACTTGGAGTAACTTATGAGAAGTTTGCGGGTTGGCATTATGCAATTCAGTATAAAGACAAATCTTATTATGGTACTGCTGAAACTTATAAGGATACAAAAGGTAATGAGTACTATGGTACACCTATAAATCTTGAAAATCCAGATGGGGTAGAAAGTGATGGATATATAAGACATAATACGCCACTTACCATGTCAATGTGGATTGGGGGACCAAATGCTGAGGCAGGAGGAGTTAAAAAATATATCAATGCAGGAAATCGCGGATGGATTTATTTTAGCGACCAATCAAAAAGTACGTTAACAGTTCAGGAAAAACATTCAAAGGAAATATTTTTTATAACAGGTAAAACTGATTATCTTAGAGATAAAATGGGAAGACCTACTGATTGGTACAATGCAGATCCACAAAATTCTGAGTATGGAGTTACATCATATTTCGGACTAGAGACTTCAGGGCAACCATTTTCAAATCAAGATAAACTATGGGGAAGCTCTATGCCACCACATCTTGCTGGTTATGAATTAGTACCTTTACCATAGAACTTTATCCGGCTATTCGCGGGCAGACTAAAGTTCCACTTTATATAACTGTACTTATTAGTATGTAATGCGTCTGACAGTAAGGGAAGAGAAAACCCTATAAAGGAAAGTTAAATTATCTATAAAATGGAGGAATATATATGAAAAGAAAAATTTTAGCTATAGCTTCTGTAATTGCTTTAACGGCTCCTATCCAAAGTGTGGCATTTGCACATGAAAATACTCACCAAGATCCACCAATTGCTTTAAAATGGTCAGCGGAATCTGTACATAATGAAGGAGTAAGTTCTCATTTATGGATTGTAAACAGAGCAATTGATATTATGTCCCAAAATACGACTGTGGTGAAGCAAAATGAGACAGCTCTATTAAATGATTGGCGTACTAATTTGGAGGAAGGTATTTATTCTGCAGATTATAAAAACCCATACTATGATAATTCCACATTCGCTTCACACTTCTATGATCCTGATTCAGAAAAAACGTATATTCCATTTGCTAAACAAGCAAAGCAAACGGGAGCAAAGTATTTTAAATTAGCTGGTGAAGCTTATCAAAATAAAGATATGAAAAATGCATTCTTTTATTTAGGATTATCACTTCATTATTTAGGGGATGTCAACCAACCAATGCATGCAGCAAACTTTACTAACATTTCGCATCCATTTGGCTTCCACTCAAAATATGAAAACTTCGTTGATACAGTGAAAGACAATTATAAAGTAACAGATGGAAATGGCTATTGGAATTGGAAAAGTGCAAATCCAGAAGATTGGGTTCATGCATCAGCAGCTGCAGCAAAAGCTGATTTCCCATCGATTGTTAATGATAATACGAAAAGTTGGTTCCTAAAAGCAGCGGTATCACAAGACTCTGCTGATAAATGGCGTGCTGAGGTAACACCGGTAACGGGAAAACGTTTAATCGAAGCACAGCGTATTACAGCTGGATATATCCATTTATGGTTTGATACGTACGTGAATAACAAATAACAAAATACACTTATACATGGCAAAAGTGGTTCTATTGCAAAGTTTGAAAAAAGCCTAAACAGGTTGATAAATGAGGAATAATGTTTAGGCAGTAGCTAGTAATTGTTGAAGTTCATTGTACGTTGAAAAGGCGGAGTCTCTTTGAAGACTTCGCCTTTGTTTATATAGGGCATGAGTGGTTTCAATACCTTTTATCGTACGTGAAGCATGACGAAGATTTTGAAATCCTGCAGATTTGACAAAACGCCTCTTTACATGCCTATGATCAATGAATTGTATTTTGATAAAATCCTTGTTTTCTTAATTTGTTAAATGCACAAAGTAATGCCGGCGCCTTGACTGTAGTGAGAACCGTTGGTTCTCCAAAATGTTTTAGGGTGTTTTTTCCCATCCCCCCAAAAAGGGGGAATAAGGGAAAAGTACACTCTATTCCTTTTCAAGTGAATCTTCTCGTACCAACCTGGGGTTCAGCCGAGATACGTGTAAATTAGGTCATAGTAATACATTTTTACCAAACGTTGTTTTTCAGTGATATTTGTAATATAAACGTTCGTTTTTGTTATGTTTTGTATTTAAAAATATGCAATCTCCTAACCGTTGAACTAGCTGTAACAAAATACTGTATCAAAAATAATTTGTAACATTATTAGTAAAACACCTTTTTGTTACACTTAAATCTAATAACGGAAATAAAATACAGGATATGACCCGAAATTATATGTATCTCGGCTGAACCCATGTTAAAAAAATTCATCATCGATTTTTCGACATAATTAGACAAAACGTTCTATCTTAATATGGTATTTTATTAATTATGCGAGGTGAAAAGTATGCAAAATAAAGAAGAAATGATAGCGCTTGCGTTAAAGGAAGGGGTAATTATACCAAGTATAGCATTATGTTGTGAAGGTAATGAAGAGGAAAAAGGACAGACTATTTCTGACCTACCATTCGAGTATTAATTATATACCATCTATCCCTAGTACTATCAAATTAATGAAAATAAGGAGATTTCTAACTAGGGTCACCTTACATGCACATCAACTTAAGAATTCCGAATTACCCCAAAACAAAATTTATACTATTTTACAGTTATTTATGAGAATTCAACTCATTTTTTTCGTTTTGGAGAGCAACCAATTTCTTAAGTTGATGGTGATGTGGTTGCGGGTAAAACTGTTGGATTTATAGATGTTGTTGTGATTTGAACCATAAGTTTGCCACTTTGGCAAGGTTATGGTTCTTTTTACGCTAACTTATTTAAAACTATGATTTAATGTTAATTTAATAAATATCGATGTTGATTTAAAGTAGTTTATGCGAAATGAAACATTGGGGTTTTTTAGGAATAAAAAATACGATGAATTGTTTTATTTTATTAATTCACATAATTTACAAAATTTAAATATTTAATTGTTAATATTTGTTATATAATGAAATTGTCAAACCAGGCATCAAATAGTGTCCCTTATGTTTCTGTTGAAACAGTTTGATTTTCCCGTGTATTAACCTTAAAAAGAACTTGGTTACAACAAAAAGTATGTGAACAAACACAAATCTCTAACCATCTCTTCTTTTATTTTCAACGGATTCGTATCCTAGATGCCAACGTATTTTAAGTACCAAATGTTTTAGAGAATGTATATCCAAGCTCTCGAGGATGTGTCCAAACAGCCGGAATCAAAATTCACCTTCTAAGTTACAACGCACATGCGTATATATGATTCTCAATCTATCCATGAATGTATATAAACAGCTAAAGGAATGGGAAAGGGTTAAAATTATTTTAATTTTGTTTATTAATTCTTGTACAAGAATTAATAAACAAAATATCATAACATAAAAAAAGAATTGCAATCCATGTATTCTCTGAATATAATAAATGTAAAATATATCTAAATTTTCCAAAAATACAGACATGTGTTTTATGAAGGTAAATTGAATGGAAAAAACATTCATTTAATAGGTGGATTGTTAAGTGTATTTATTTTTAAATACATAGATTTAAATTCTAAAAATTGATTTTTTGAATTAGTTTTTAATAGTATAGAATAATATTTACACCCGTACATTTAGTTAAGTAAGTAGTGCCTTTAATAAATATTGTAAATCCGATTATACGATAAAGATTATAAGGAAATATGAAATTATAAAACAATCATTCTTTATACCTATAAGTTTCTGAATAATCAAACTAATATTCTTTTACAGCAAATACAATTAGCATGTAAGGTTTTTACTGAAAATTCGATGAATGGTGGGAATGAAATGAAACGCAGGATGTTAACAATATGGTTTGGAATTATAAGTTTAATCATTATATTGCTAGGGGTTTCTATTCCACAAGCAGCAGCCGAGATAATACATCAAGAAAAGTTTGAAATGAACTGGAATTATATTAAATTCAAAGATACTAAAGTAAAGATAAAGGCAGACTTACTAAGAACGTCATCAAAAGATATTGCATATTGTTTATCACCTGATCTGAATTCACCTAATGGAGATGACCTTCCTGAAATTGGAAGAAATAATGATTTTGTATATCGTGTCTTACTTTATGGATATCCTCAAAAAACGCCGGCTGAATTAGGAGTTTCTACAAAAGAGGAGGCCTACTATGCAACTCAACTAGCTATCTGGATTGCATCTAAAAAAATTGAAATTGCCGATTCAAAGCCAGAAAACCAACAGGTATATAACCTTGTAAAACATTTGGTAGAAAAAGCTTCTAAAGGTACTGAAGTTCAGGAAACATATTTGAACGTAATACCTACTGGAAAACAAACTGTAGAGCAGAATGGGGAATATTTTGAAACAAATTTATATAGTGTGCAATCAAATTCAGTATCTGGAGTATATTCAGTTCAAATGGAGGGTGCACCAGAAGGAGCTAAAATTATAAATGAACAAGGTGAAAAAAAGAATGAATTTTCTATAGAGGAAAAATTTAAAGTTATGATTCCCAAAAACGCAACAAGTGGAAATTTCAAGATAAGAGTAAATGCAAAATTGCAGAGCTTACAAGCAGTTACCTTTGATGGCCAACAAAGGATTCAAAATACAACTGCTTTATTACCAAGAATGAGTGAAAAAAGCAGTACAGATATAGTAGTGAAATGGGAGTTTTTAGGGGCGTTAAAAATTATGAAGGTAGGAGAAAATAGAGAGGCTTTAAAAGGGGCAGTGTTTGAGGTTGTAAGTGAAAATGGGGATTTTAGACAAGAAATCACTACAACTGAGAATGGGAGTGCTACATTAAATAAACTTCCTACTGGTACGTATGTTGTAAAAGAAATTCAGGCTCCAGAGGGTTATGTACTTGATCCTACAATAAAAAAAATGGAAGTAAAAACTGGCGAGATAGCAGAAATAGAAATAAAGAATCAAAAAATAACAAATGGCCTGGAAATTAAAAAAGTGGATGCTACATATGAAAGTGCTAAACAATCTTATGATATACAAAGTAAAGAGCACACAATGGAAAATGATCTTGCAAGTAAGGAAAAGCATCACCTGCCATCAACAGGAACAAAGTTTCCAACTGTCCCGTTTGTAGGACTAGGACTTGTTATTTTAGGAATCTGTATATTAAAAATAGGAAAAAATCATAGTTAAAGACTATAGACAATAAGGATTTTGTTACCAATGCTTAAAGTTAAATATGCTAAGAAATGTTTTGTGAAAAATGTAGATTATAACGATTCCCATAAATGAAAACGCTTGCAATAAATGCAATTATGAAAAAACTATATGATATACCTAAACATTTTTTGTCATATAAGAAATAGTTTAAAATCTTACTTAAATAATTTATCATGTGCATAGCTTCAACGCCACTCAATATAACACGGAGAGTTCCCTGAACGTGCTCTCCAGGATCAAATACAACAATCGAGTGTATTGAGTGTTCTGATTAATTATATTATTATATGGAACACCGTATGATTAAGTAAATCTGTAGAAATGTTAAAAAGTAAGTGTGAGTTTAATAAAAAACTATTAAAACATATCTCATCACTAGGATGGGAGCATATCAACTTTTTAGGTGAGTATCGATTTAATATAAAAGATTATATATTGAGTTCATTTTAAACTGATGTATATTCATAAAAAGCACGTTACTATTCTCATTAGCATAAGAGAATAGTAACGTGCTTTTAACTTTAAGAATAGCCTAAATGCTTAAGTTGATGGATGTGGGGTACATCCACATCGCTATCAAGTTAAGCAATTCATTATATCCTAAAACAACAAATGAACTAGATTCCCATAGAGCACTAAGAAGAGATACAATTTTCGTTTTGGGGGTATTTAATTTCGTTAGGTTGATAGGCATGTGATGCTATTCCTAGTAATTTAAAGTGTCCTCAAAACAAAAAAATTATTATTTTACAGTAATTTATGAATGGATGGATATTTTTTAATAAACTTTGATAAATTTAAGACTGAATATTCTTAATAATAAAACAAATATTTCTATAAATTCTAAATATTTACATTCCTAAAAAAAATGATACATTTGGGGTATGAGTTACAAAACTATTAAAGGGGGATTTTTTATGTTCAAGAAATTAGTAGTCGGGGCATTAGCGACAGGTATTGCATTAACTGGAGGGATTGGTGCAGCATCAGCTGATACAGTAAAACCTATTTCAGCAGATAGAATTGAAAGTATAGTTGAAAATACAAATGAAGTCGAAAGACCATTTGTACCAAATTTTTCTGATAAAAATAATCTTATTGGAGAAAAAGCACTTGCAGCAGTTAATTGGGGATATTCCGGTAATTATAATTTTTCTTCATCAATTCAAGTGCAAAAAACTCTATCTGTAGCAGACAACGGAACTATTGGAGTAGCTATTCAAAACAATAAAAATTTTAATTTTAACGTTGTAGTAAAAAGTTTATCATCAGGAAACACCGTGACCCATAATGTAAAAGGAGGACCAATGAGTGGTGGCGATTATGTTTATAACTACTTTGGTCCTATGAAAGCAGGACACTATGTTGTAACTCTAGTAAATACAGATGGTTCATGGCACCAAGGCACTGTTTGGCTTGGATGGTAATTACTTAAATTTTTTATTTTTGAACAGACTTTTCAAAAAAGAAAAGTCTGTTCTTTTTAATTCTGCACGTCTCCTTGGGGTACCGCCAGCATTTCGGGGTTCGACTTTAGTCGTTAATTTCTTCGTCAATTGACTTGTAGTCTTTTAAAAACATTTGGTCGAACTGTTCGGCAGTTAATGAAAATTCATTACTAGATACAAAAAGCTATCATCATTTCACATGATGATAGCTTTTTCATAACAAAACCAAAGCAACACGAGAATCCCTTATTTCAGGGGTTTTCTTTTGTATTTTCATTATGGGGTAGCACGCACATTTTAACGTTTTTATACGCTAAGGGATTCTCAAAATTCCATCCCCACCAAAATAAAAAGCATCCACTATGTGAATACTTCGTGTTATTATGATTAAGTTACATTAACTTAGATTAATATGTAGGTGGAACAAAAATACGATTTAAGCAAAATATACGAATATAAAGGATTCCCTGATAAGATTTAAACATACTATAATTTTTAGAGGATACTATGTCTAATATGATGGCATAGTTCCTCTTTTTTATTACATAATTTACTACATAATAAGAGTTAGAAAGTGTAGTCTATTATGTTTAGAATGTAGAGGGAATATACGTTCACTTTAGTGAGAGGACGTAGACCATAGCGGGAGGCGTAGTGATGAAATCAATAGACCGAGCGTAATTGTTTAGTTAAAAAAATGTTTTAGACTGAACATCCTTGGTCTAATTGGATATTGCTATTTGTATTTGTCTTATTAACTAGAATATAGTTTTAGACTGACGAATAGTTTATATTTCATGATAAGGGTTTTATTAAAATAAAGTATTAGACTGGATAGTGAATATACATTTTGTCTAATGGAAATGAGGGAGAGAAAGTAATGGGGATTCCAAATGAAACGTTAGTTAAAGTTCTTGGTGAATATGGACTTGTTCGACCAGAAATCACATTTCTCAAACATAATGAAAATATGACCTATAAGGTGACAGACTTAGCTGATGGCTTTACCTATTTATTACGTGTTCATCAACCTTTTACAGAGAACTTATCCGGACTACAGCACACAAAAGAAGGATTAACAAGTGAGCTTCAACTACTTCTTGATATTGCTAACAACACAGATCTTGAAGTACAGACCCCTATCAAAAATAGTTTTGGCAAATTTATTGTGGAATTTGACTACCAGCAAACTACTACTATGACTTCCCTTACAAAATGGATTGATAGCCGAACCTTAAACAAAGAAGACTTTTCAAATCCCAAAATAGTCAAAGCATTTGGAACTCATACAGCCAAATTACATCAGTATTTACGCACATATAACCGAGCACTTCAACAAGTTAGACCGAATTATGGGGCAAAAAGAATAGATACTATGATTCAACAAATTTATCGTGGCATTGAGAAAGGCTTGTTCAGTCAGTCTAATTTTAATACGGTCGAGAAATCTTTGAACTTGATCAGCTCACGTCTTGTGAATTTAGAAGGACTAAATGCATGGGGAATCATTCATGGGGATTTGAACATGAGCAATGTTCTTGTTACAAAACTGGGAGGCGTCGCCTTTATTGATTACAGTCTATTTGGGTATGGGTATTACTTGTTCGATGTGGCAATGGGGGCATTAAATTCCACAGCTACAACCAGAAATTTATTTTTTGAAGGTTATTTCGGAAAAACTGAAGTGCCTGAAGATATTTTGATGGTTGTTGAAGGATTCATGCTCATGTCTGTATTAGGTTATTATGCTTTTCATATGGAAAATGAAAAGATTCATACATGGATTAGAGAAAGGATGCCTTTGTTATGTACAAAACATTGTCTACCTTTCCTGAATGGAGAACGTATACTTTATAATTTCTAGTTAGTATTACTTGTAGCAGTTAAACTAACTAGGAGTTACTGCTAACTAAGTTAAAATCTAACTTTAACAGAATTCATATAAAAAAGGTGTTTTCAAGTATGGAAAGCACCTTTTCAGTCTACAACTATTTTTTAATAGTCTAATACTTTTTTCTATAGTCTAAAACATTTTTTAAATTAAACAGTAATGGGATTTAAGGAGGGTGAAAACAAGCAACTAAGAGAACAATTGAAAGGGGCTTATGCAGACGTTTATAAAAAAATCTGAGGGAACACTGTTCCCTCCTTTATTCAACTAAAGGGCCAGTTTGTGTAGGAAATCATTCGAATTTGTTACAATTAATAACATCAGATGTGTTATTAATTGGAAAAGAGGAGGCTAGAAGATGGTCTTTAAAATCAAAAAGAAAATAAAGCCCAACTTACTTGAAGAACTTGCTGAACTAAAAAATAACCGAACTAGTTTTAACGATTTTTCAGTAAGTTATTTATTGAATGTAAGCAAACGGTATAATCTTATGCACCATATTTTGAATGATATGGAATTAAGAAAAGATACACAGTATATTTACATTGCAGCAGGACAATATATATCGTCTTTGGTCACATGTTGGGAGACGTACTTTAGAGATATATTTGTTTATGTTGTGGAACAAGATCCTAATAAAAAATCGGAAATTAGTAATTTTATCATCGAGAAGGGAATGTCTACACAAGAACTAGAAAATGCTCAGTTAAACCTTAGTGATTATGGAAGTAAACAATATAATTTTCAAGATTTAAATGAAACTTGCAGCGCTCTAAACTTCTTATTAAGCGATAGTAAAAATCGGATTACTGAATTTATAGAGGGTTCATTAGTGGATGTTGTTTTTACAAAGCCCAATTTCTTATTATATTGGTTACAAGAAGAAAAAGACATTTCTCAAGAGTTATATACTGTATTAGAGCAAGGTTTCGAAATAAGACATAAAGTAATACATGATGCAAATTTCATTTATAAGATTGAACCACATTTTATTAATGCATTTGAAGATTGTATGGTAATTTTCCCTCAATTAATTTCTATTTGTTAGCCAAAAAATATAACGCTAAGAGACCGGTTTATAATATGGAAAAACATTATTCACGGTTAACTGATATTCCTAATGCTGATGAAGTTAATTTTATTTTTAGCAGAAATGATTTTGAGGGTGAATATGAAATTGTAGATTAATTTCTATTAAGCAAGAGGGCGCTTTAATTGAATAAAAGAAGAGCACATATTAGTCATGTATAATATGTGCTCTTCTTTATTTTTAAGGATTTTTATAATTTAGGTCTTGATAAATTTTATAGCGGTCGTTACGATAATTGCGGCAATGGCCTATTCAAAAGTTCCGTTAAAGATTTCGTCTTCTTAAGAAAATGTTGTCAATGCGGTATGAAGAAAATCATATAGCCCTATCCAGGGCTTTTTTCTTTGTAAAATAAAAAACACCCGAATGGATGCTTAATTTGTGTTCGTTTGTTTTGTTATCTTTCCTTAACAACAAACAAGACGCCACCCAGATCACGGCAGCGCCTACGATAATTGCTATTGGTTTCATCATGCATAATTTCATCCAATTCATGGTTAATATTCTAAATAGACCAACGATGTATTATAATTCTTTATATACCCCAAGGAGGTTTATCATGCTCAACTTTCATAAAACACTACCCATCTTAGGATTCTTTTTGTTTTTATATGGTTTCATCAGTTTCATCGTTTTATTACTATTCCTTAGCTTGTAGTAACAATGCGTATAAATATATGCTTAATGTGTAATTTCTATATAACAACGAAAAAAGCACCCGTTTTGGGTACTCTCAATGTGAAAGAGTGTGTGAATATTGAATAAAATAGCGGTTAGATTGTCCTATTCTCCAATATATAGGTTATCACCACATCGCCATCAAGCTAAAATTTTATAGTACTCCCAGAACGAAATTTTGTGCTAACTTGTAACAAAAAAGCTCATTTTTTCGTTTTGGGGTAATTCTTAATTCTTAAGTTGATGGGCATGTATGGTGAGGCCAATTAGAGGAGTATGATATATTTGAAAAAGCACCGATATACTTGCAACCAAGTAAAAAAGCGCCCTGTAAACAGGGCGCTTCGGACATATATTAGGCTTTAATTAATGACTAATATTAGAATTTGGATATAATGTTGTTCCTCCAATTGAAACTTTAATTTCATTTGTTAATGGAACATTTTGTTCATTAATAATGGTTCTCCACCATTCCCATGCAAGACCTGTACATTCTCTTGCTACGACTTTTACATTTTTTGAATTCGGTGGAAGTGGTATGACTGTATTGAAATGAGCAGTTCTGTCTCTGCCGTTTCCTTCCCAAGTTTTATGGGTTAGTACTTCTTTTCCATTTTGATCATATGAGAATTCATCCCAAGATACATCAAATTGAGCAACATATCCACCAATATGATCAAGCGTCATTTTAGCACTAGAATATTCTGTAGTTGTAGTCTCAATATAATCCGTATTGTTATGAACAGCAGCAGTTGCGTTATCTTTTAAGAAAGTGCTTGTATATGAAATTGGGTATGCTGGATTTTTAGAACTTAATTCTGCATTATCTTTAATGATATTTCGAATTTCATTAAAATCTTTTGTAACAACCTTGTTATGCTCTTTTGCATCTCCGCCTAATACTACAGCGGTAAAGGTACTGTCTTCAAAAATATCTTTGTACTGTCCACTCGCTTCAACGCCTTGCCCCTTAATTAAGGCTTTAAAAGCAGTTTGTACATCTTTGCTCTTAGATGATGTTTCTAATTTCACATAAACTGTTCTACCATAAGCTACATTTGACACCATAACAGGCGGAGCCGCATTACTTACCCCTTTACGAGTTAGCTCATCAAAAGTAACACTATTATCAAAAAGATCTGATGGATTGTTAGGTAGTTCTGCACTTACGGTATAAAAGATTTGCTTATATGCCGCAACCATCACTTTTTTCTCACCATCTGCAACCGCTTTAAAATCAATGTTCAGTGCATTGTCAAGATATTTAGCGTTAACATTTAGAGCACTTGCTATTTGAGATTTACTATACACCATAGATTCCGTATACTGCATTCTTGCAGGTAACGTATGTGTTTTTGAATACTTTTCATTCCAAGTAGATACTAATTCATCTACTGCTCCAGACACATTACCATATGTAGGATTTTGGACAGTAATTGTATTGTCTTTTCTCATGCCAGGTAAGTCTATACTAATATTCAAAGGTTTTCTCTTAGCTACTAACAAACTAGGTTGATTATCTGCAAAAGCTTTATTTGCAAGTTGTACTGCTCCTGGATAAGTACGATTAGCCACAGAATCAATAATTGAAATATCCACTGGTGAAGTTGTAAGTGATTTTTTCTCGCGTTCAACTACTACAAATTTACCATTTGAATTTGTACTTTCTTTCGGAACAAAACTCTCTACTTTATCACCATTTACTGCTAAAACCTCTTGATTATTATACTTAAGATTTCCTAT